>CAMOTT010000017.1 GCA_946626015.1 uncultured Clostridia bacterium
TTCTGACCAAGGATGAAGGCGGCCGTCATACTCCGTTCTTCAACAACTATCGTCCTCAGTTCTATTTCAGAACCACAGACGTTACCGGCGTTATCTCCCTTCCCGAAGGCACAGAGATGTGCATGCCCGGTGACAACATTGATATGGATGTTGAGCTTATCACTCCCATCGCTATCGAGCAGGGCCTTCGTTTCGCTATCCGTGAAGGCGGACGTACAGTCGGTTCAGGCGTTGTTATCGCTATCAACGAGTAATTTATAAGGTATTTATAACTTAAACAATATTAAGGCGCAGGCAGAAATGTCTGCGTCTTTTTTGCGCCTTTTCACAGCTTAAGTTTCCGCCTTTCTGCGGCTCACAGATCACCGGCGCTCAGCCGCCCCGCCGCCCCGTTCAGTGCGCGGTGATGTGCGATGCCCGCTTGATGTGTTCCTTCAAAAAGCGCTTAACCGATTTTGGAGCTTACAATTGGAATGGTGTTGTAAAACGCCAAGGCTTCCTTTCAGGTCATAGCTCCGATTTTTTCACGTTAAAAGGTTCTTCACGAAAAATTGTGGGATGGCACTACATTTTTATGTAGTGTTTTGTGTGCTGATATAAACCGGCAAGCAAAAAGACCCGGCTCCCTTGTGTAAAGGGAGCTGTCAGTCGTAAGACTGACTGAGGGATTGTTTATAAAAATTGCTGTTTCAGACAGGTACAAATTCTGACTTTTCAGCCTGACAATCCCTCCGAGTTGCCTTGCGGCAACCCGGCTTCCTTTACACAAGGAAGGCTGTTGTCAGAGCTTTTTGAAGTTAGCAAATTTGTTTAAGAACTCCCACAAAAATCCGTGAAGATCGCGTTAACAAGCGCGCTGTTTGTCATAATTGCGTTTGACAGCGTAAGTTTTTGTGGTATATTGTACATATGTTATTTTAAATTTGGTATATTTTTGTAACAATAGCAGACAATTTAAAGACAGCGGCACACTTACAGGAGGTATGAATAATGAAAAAGCTCAGTAAACAGGCCTTGACTTTATTGCTTGTTCTTTTGCTGACGCTCACTGCGGTTCCCTCAACGGGCATATTTGCCAATGCTCAAGATGACTACGCTGCAGGGGATATCATTGAGTTCGGCAGCTATCCGCAAAGCAAGGTCACGGAGACCGACACGCTTGCCCAATTGGACGCGATGGAGAAAAATTGGATATCCTACGGCTATTACAGCGGCACCGGCGAGTTCGATGACGGGCAGATGACCGCAAGTGACTATATGTTTTATGCCGACCTTAATTTGAATGGTACGGCTTACCGCGCGGTGACCTTCAATCAGGAACGGCCGTATGTCTCCAGCGGAATACTCGGTGACGATAACAGCGCCCAGGACACAAACGGATATGCTGTGGATCAAATATACTATTTTAAATATGAGCCGCTGCGCTGGCGGATACTTGACCCGGATACCGGGCTGGTTTTCAGCGAAAAAGCCATTGACAGCCAACCGTTCATCAACTATTTGTTGAAGGTGGATGACGTTTGCTACAGTGATGCGCAGATGACGCATTACGCCAACGATTATGCAAATTCTTTCATCAGGCAATGGCTCAACGATGATTTTTTGAACACGGCGTTTTCCTCTGCGGAACAAAGTCGCATTGTGCCAAGGAGTCTGGACAACCGCGACTACGCTCCCGCCTACCACCAGTATGACAGCGAAAACACCACGGATCAGGTGTTCCTCCTCTCCTATGCCGAAGCGCAAAAGGAGGAATACGGCTTCCTTCCCAGCACAAGTTTTTCAGATACACGCGTAATAAGGGGCAGCGACTACGCCAAGTGTCAGGGTCTCAACCAGGACAATGCCGGCTGTGTGTGGTGGCTTCGTTCGCCCGGCGTGATTTCCAACTATATATGTTATGTGTACATGGACGGCTCTATCAGCAATTTTTTGGGCATCACGGATATCAGCCACGGTATCTGCCCCGCATTGAAGCTGAATTTGTATGACAGGGCGATCTCATATTATACGGTAACATTCCGCCTGCCGGACGGCACTGTTATCGATACCCAATCCGTGCCGGAATATGATGCTGCGTTGGAGCCTGACGCACCCGATATCCCCGATATGCTCTTTGCCTACTGGGATAAACCCTTTGACCGGGTAACGGCGGACATGACCGTTACGGCGCATTATGTGTATGATAACGGTTACGCGGCCGGCGATATTATAGAATTCGGCAGCTATCCCCAAACAGTTATCACGGACGCCGATACCATCGCCGCGCTGGACGCGCAGAGTAAACAGTGGAACAACCGATTCGCAGATTTTGAATACGGCGGTGAAAAATACCGCGCAGCAATGACGGCAACCGCTGACGTATTTTATTTTCGCTACGAACCTATAAAGTGGCGGATCCTGGATCCGGTGGAAGGGTTGCTTCTCAGCGAAACGATCATAGACAGCAAGCTGTTTAACAATTCGGCGGTGCAGTTGATTTCCAGCTATTACGGCGATTCAACCAGAACTTATTATGCTAACAATTATGAGCGCTCCACTATACGTCAGTGGCTCAACAACGATTTTCTGAACATGGCATTCTCCCCGGCTGAACAAAGCAGTCTCAGATCAAAAACCGTTACAAACAGAATGATCGATATCCATAATACAGAATGCAACAGCGGTGATACCACCGACCCGGTATTCCTGCTGGGATATGATGACATAATTGACGGCAAATACGGCTTTGTCGACAGGACTACTTTAATAGCAGACGGCAGCGACTACGCCAAACAAAACGGTCTGCGGGAGTATACCGAATACTCATACTGGTGGCTTCGCACCCCCGACGGAAGAACCAATATCGTTTACTGCATCAATTACCATGGTCAATTTAACAGAGCCACCCCGGTCACCTGCACAGGGATCGGCGTGCGTCCGTTGATAAAGCTTGATCTGGTATCCGAACCGGAAGATGAGACCCTGACCCTGCAGGACAGCGCGACGGGCGTCAACCTGACATATCCCCGTAACGCTTATGAGGGAGAGGTGGAGCTGGTAGTCGAACAGGTCTCGCAAGGCGCGGCGTTTGAACTGGTCAACCAAAACAGCGGCCAAAATATGTTGTTCAATATTACCACCACTTTAAACGGCAACGCGGTACAGCCAAACGGCAACGTCACGGTCAGCATACCTCTGCCGGAGGGCTTTGATCCGGATTTGTGCGCAATATACTATGTAAATACGGAAACCGGCGTTATGGAAAGACTTGCGTCCCGGTGCGAAGACGGGTACATCATTTTCGAGACTGATCACTTCAGCTTCTATGCAATAGTTGTCGAAAGCACCCTGCCGGAGCTTATCCTCCCGGAGGGCAGTGAAATGTATCTTGACGAAACAAGAGGCTTCATTTACGGCATCCCCGCCGGGATGAGAATTGACGACTTTGAGGCGTTGTTCAACGTTTCACATGACGGTTATGTGGAAGTTGCCGCAGTGGGAAGATTTGTTGGAACAGGTTCAGTGCTGATCGTTCGCAACAGCCACGGAGAGGCTGTAAAGGAATATACCACGGTCATCTTCGGCGACCTTGACGGCAACGGCAGAGTAACATCAACGGACGTCGCCTTTGCCACTCAGGCGCTTGTCGACGGCTTTGAAAGCGAGGCCTTTGAAATAGCGGCAAACATTATCAAAGCAAGCAAACGCGACCGCTTTAACAGCCAGGACATTGTGGCGCTGATGTTGGCAATTACCGACGAGCCCATTGATCAAGCTGCAATGGCTCAGCTCTACGAATACAACGGATGGTAATTTTAAAGTCAGTTATTCTGTTTTGTTAAAAGTGAAAGCCTGCGGCAAGCCGCAGGCTGTAAAGCCGCCTTGCGCAGTAATCGCGCAGGGCGGTTTTGGCATTGAAAATATCAAAGAACCTTGAACATGGTGGAGGCGTTTTCCTTTGTGGCATATTCGGAGACGGCCAGCACCTGATATTTGGTAAGGTTGGAACCCATCTGGATCTCTATTATATCCCCCACCTTGACCTCATAGGAGGCCCGGGCTACTTTACCGTTGACGGTGACGTGTTTTGCGTCGCACACCTCGTTGGCGATGGTCCTTCTCTTTATTATCCGGGAAACCTTAAGGTATTTATCTAATCTCATATACTTCTACTTCACCTTTCAAAAGGAAAAGGATTGCCCAATAAAAAAACCGGGCAATCCGTAAAAGCTAAATTAACTCATTGATTATTTCGCGACAGCGTCCTTGAGAACCTTGCCTGCCTTGAAAACAGGAGCCTTTGATGCGGGAACTGTGATTGCCTCGCCTGTCTTGGGGTTGCGACCCTGTTTGGCAGCTCTCTCACGAACCTCAAATGTACCAAAACCTACGAACTGGATCTTTTCACCCTTTGCAAGCTGATCGGCGATCACGTCAATAACAGCGTTGACTGCCTTTTCTGAATCCTTCTTGTCGATTTCTGCTTTTTTTGCTACTTCTGCAATGAATTCTGTTTTATTCATTTTTTGTTCTCCTTTTTTTTATTATGAAATACATAAAGTATTTACATCAAAGAATTTTACCGGGAGCCTTTGACCTCGTCCCAAAGCTTGTCCAGCTCCTCTATATCGGCGGATCTCATATCCACTCCGCGCTCATTTGCCAGCTTTTCCACTGCCGAGAAGCGTGAAATGAATTTGTCCGTTGCGGCTGTAAGAGCCTCCTCCGCGTCACAGTCCATAAATCTGGAAACATTCACCGCGCTGAAAAGCAGGTCGCCCAGCTCCTCAAAGGCCAGATCCTTATCACCGGAATCAAGCGCCGCCTTAAGCTCGGAGGTCTCCTCCCCCAGCTTGTTGAACGCGCCGGACATCTCGCGCCAGTCGAAGCCGACCTTTGCAGCCTTTTGCTGGATCTTGGTGGCTCTCATCAACGCCGGAAGTTCACGGGGTACGGAATTCATGGCCGAGGTGCTGCTCTTTTGCCCCTTGCTCCTGCGTTTGATATTGTCCCAGTTGGTGAGTACATCGTCAACACCGTTGACTTTGATCTCGCCGAACACATGGGGATGACGCTCTATGAGTTTTTTGCAGATACCGTCAGCCACATCGTCAAAATCGAAGGAACCCTGTTCGCTCTCCATCTCGGCATGGAACACTACCTGAAGCATAACATCGCCCAACTCCTCGCAGAGCAGGTCTTTGTCCTCTTTGTTGATGGCCTCAATAACCTCGTAGGTCTCCTCGATGAGGTTTTTCTTGATGCTCTCATGGGTCTGCTCCGCATCCCACGGGCAACCCCCGGGAGCGCGAAGACATTTCATGATCTTGACAAGATCGGAAATATCGTACTTATCTTTAAAATCGAAATTTTCAATCATTATTTACGGAACCTCTTACAAAAAATAACTCACGATCAATATTATACAATATTTTAACCCAAAAGTCTATATTTTTCAAGAGTTTTTGCAATTTTTTCTCCTTTTGGCAGCATTGAAACATCATCTTTTGATATTCCTCTTATCAAAAGCAGCGAAACGGCGTAAACCAGCACCGCCGCAGCCACCGCCGCGCCTGTGGGAACGATTATATTGACGTGTATGAGCTTATGCACGATTTTATATACTCCCCACGCGGAGCCTGCGCTGAGTCCGCCGCAGATAAGGGGCTTTATAAACACCGAGACCGCGTTTATCTTTGATTTGGTAAGGCGGATGAGCATAAAGAGGTTTATGCTCACAACGATGACGTAGCAGAGTATTGAACCGATGGGTGCGCCGTTGATGTTGATGTTCGGGTTACCCACAAGTACAAAGTTGAATCCGATCTTAACAAATGTGCCTGCCACAAGGGATTTGAGGGGGATATCCGTTCTGCCTATCCCCTGCAGCATATTTGTGATGGGGGTCGAAATGGCGAACAGCGCGGTAGCCCACGCATAGGTGCGCATTATGGGCGCGGCAATGGGAATGATATCCGAATTGTTGCCGCTGTAAATGATGGTGAATATCTGATTGGACATCACCGCCATGCCGAAACCGGCAGGGATGGCGATTATCATGGTAACACGCATAACGGATTCAATGGTCTTGCGCACCGTTTTTCTATCCTTGAGCGCCCATGCGGCTGATATAGCAGGCAGGGCGCTGACGCCCAGCGACATTGTAATGGTGGGGATAAGGTTCCTGAAATCCAGCGCGGAACCGTAGGCGCCGTAAAGATACTTAACTATATCCTTGTCCAGCGTCTCTGACATTTCAAGGGATTTTGCGTACATACCCTTGACTATTTCCGGATTGCTTTGGAGGGCGTGGGCAAGCCTCTTTTGGATGGTAAGCAGATCAACCAGATTGGTTATGTTGAGGATAAGGGCGCTTGCGACCATGGGCAGAGCTATTATTATGAGCTTCTTCATAAGCTCTGTGCCGGGCAGAGGCGCCGGTGAATTGATAAGGTCTGTGCGGGTTATGCCGTCCCCCTTCATCTTGTGGTGCAGCATAAGATATAAAAGGCCGAACACCGTGCCGATAGTGACGCCGGAAACCGCGCAGGCCGCTGAGATGGGGTAGATCACGCTGTAAGCCTCCGCCTCGTTCCCAACCACCTTGCCAAAGACGGGTTTGCCTGCGGCGAACTGGGAAAGGCCGTATTTGACAGCCAGGAACGCCAGTAACAAGCCCAGCAAGAGCTTGCCGAGAGCTTCTATGACCTGGGAGACCGCCGTGGGCTTCATATCCCTCAAGCCCTCGTAATAGCCCCTGTAAAGGGACATTGAGCAGCAGAAGAAAATGGAGGGAGTGATGGCCAGGACGGCAGGCAGGTTGCGTGAATCCGCTATATAGCGGGTGTAGGGAAAGGCCACTATGAACAGCGTTACCGTTCCCAAAAAGCCGGTTATAAAGAACAGCCGTTTTGCCACCCTGTAAAGATAGCGCACCTCTCTGTAACGGTGCAGAGCCATATCTTCGGAGACAAGGCGCGCAAGAGCCGTGGGCAGACCTGCCATGGATATGGCAAAGACCGGCGTGTATATTTCGTATGCCGAATTGAAATACCCTCTGCCTGCGGCTCCTATAAGCCCTGTCAGGGGGATTTTGTATATTGCTCCGATGACCTTGACCAGCAGCGTAGCCACTGTCAGGATCAAGGCGCCGTTAAGCATACTTTGAGATTTTTTCTCAGCCATAACACACTTCCTAATAATGTTATTTCCGACTAAGCCAAACGATTTATCGGACTGATTGTACCACAAAAATGATATTTTATCAACTTTGATCCGAAAGCCCGGCGTTGCCCAGGAATTCCCTGAGCAGAGAATCGCCTGGCACAAGGCTGCTGTCTATGGATTCAAACATCTCAAGGGACTTTATGAGCCGCTGAGCGTCATTAAAAAAGCTGCTTTCAGGAAGCACGGTGCCAAGCGCACTGACAGCCTCGTTTTTGAATACGCAGGGTTCATATATGTGGATGGAATTTATAAGCAGATCCGCGAATTTTCTGTATGGTCTGAGGTACAACTCCTCTCCGGTGAGGACGCTGTTCCAAAGGCTGTATGTGTGCTCCACCGGGCTGGCGCGGAATTTTTCGTCCCGGAGCATCCTGCGCACAAAGCGAAGGTTCCTTTTGTTGAGGATTATGCGCTGCGTTTCGTCGTATATCCTTGAGGCCACGCTCACATACAGTTTGAGTATTTTCCCGTTATCAAGCTCCTGTATTATCTCGGGATTGAGGGCGTGAAGCCCTTCTATTATTACCAGATCGTTTTTCGCAAGTTTTATATATTCGACCTCACCCGACCGTTTACCGGAATAAAAATCAAACTTCGGGAGCTCGCTCTCGCCGTTTTTTATCAGTTCGCCCAGCTTTGTTTTCAGCAGCGGCAGATCGAGAGCGTGGACTGTCTCAAAATCCGGTGTGCCATCCTCCCGCAACGGAGCGTCCTCCCTGTTCAGGTAAAAATCATCAAGGGATATCTCATGCGCCTTTACGCCCTTTTTCAAAAGCTCCTGCGAGAGTTTTTTTGCCGTGGTGGTCTTGCCGGAAGAGCTGGGGCCGGCAAGCATTATTATCTTTATATGACCGCTGTCGCTTATCCTGTTTGCGACGGAAGCTATTATGTTGCAGTAACGCCGCTCCGATCCGGCGACAAACCCGGCCTGATCACGCCGGGCATAGTCGTTTATATATTCTAAATAATTATTTATTTCCGACATAGAGCCTCCCTCACCCTCAAACAGCCCTGAGTTCTCAGTTTTACCGGGCGCATGGCTGTTACTTATATTTTATATGCGTTATAAAAATCAGTTATGAGCTTTTTCCTGTCCACAAGCTCCCGGAACCTGTTTATATATTCGTACGGATATTTAAAATTAAATATCCTTTCTATGTGATTTTCACGGGGAGCTTTGAGCTTTGTCACCGAGCCGGCGCCGCAGGCAAGAACCGTATGGCACTCCTCCATCATAAACACGTTGTAGATACATTCTGCGCCCGGTCTGCACCAGCCCACGTTTTCCATATTGCCGAGGGAACGGCTCTGCCTATACATATAATAGGGAAAATATCCGCTCTCACCCAGCTTTGAGGCGTTGTATTCAAGCATGGCCGACATACGGTTGCCGTCCTCCACCCTCTCGCCCCGGGTCACAAGCCCGGAGGATCGCTTTAAGGCAAGGGAATGGACGGTTATACTCTCGGGGGCGAGCTTTGCAGCGGTATCAACGGAGGTCATAAAACTCTCCACCGTATCCCCGGGCAGACCGGCTATAAGATCCATGTTTATGTTGCCAAAGCCCATTGAACGGGAAAGGTTGTAGGCCTCCAGAGCCTGCCCTGCCGAGTGGCTCCTGCCTATGTTCTTCAAGACCTCGTCATTAAAGGTCTGGGGATTTATGCTGATCCTTGAGATACCGTATTTTTTCAGCACCTCAAGCCTGTCCGCTGTTATTGTGTCCGGCCGCCCGGCCTCCACGGTGTATTCCCTCGCGGATCGTATATCAAAGCTGTTTCCCACCGCATAAAGGAGCCTGTCCAGGCTCTCAGCCGAAAGTGAGGTGGGCGTGCCCCCGCCGAAATAGACGGATTCCAGCCTAAGCCCAAGGTCACGGGCTATGCCGCCGGTTATCGAAAGCTCCTCACAGAGCTTTTCTACGTAATCCGGCACTAGCTTTTTGGCTCCCGGACTTTCTATTGAATGGGAAACAAAGGAGCAGTAACTGCACCTTGTGGGGCAAAAGGGTATGCCCACATAAAGGCTGAAGGAGTTGGGAGCAGAGGACTTTATTATACGCTCCTCAGCGTCCGCCACAGCCATTGCAAGCCTTGTTTTTTGGCCGCTCACCAGCAGCTTTTCGGTAAAATAACCGTAGGCCCCCTGTTTGCCGTAATCGTTTATCAGGGTTATCATCAGCTTTGATGGGCGCACGCCTGTAAGAATACCCCATTTTGGGGTATAGCCGGTGGCCTCGGTCAGGATATTGAACAGAGCCACGGCCATGAGCCGCTCCTGCTCGTCCTCATCCTCCCCCGTTGCCGGCAGCTCCGAAGAATACTCCCTGCCGGAAAGCTCGGCGGCTGCCCTGACGGCAACCTTGCCGCCGTTCTTAACAAGAGCCGTTGTTATTTTGTCGCCGTCACAGCTCCCGCTGCCCTTTATCACTTTTATTTCATCATTGGGGAAAAATACCCTGCACAGGTTTTCCATCTCGTAATGGAAGCTGTGGTCAATTATCTCCAGTAACGTAACATTCACATCCCAAGACGTTAATTGAAGCCCCTCATAAATCTGTTGCGGGTCTTCTCCGCAAAAAGTGTGGTCTCCCGGTTGTGACCGGGGAACACGTCATAATCTATCTCAAGGGAATAAAGTCTTTTAAGAGACTTCATCATCTCAAGCCCGTCGCCTCCGGGCAGATCCGTTCTGCCTGCTGTCAGGCAAAACAAGGTATCCCCGGAAAACAGGAGCTTTTCGTCATCAACAAGGTAGCACACTCCGCCGGGAGTATGCCCCGGGGTGGCCAGCACCTTTATCGTTTTGCCCCCAAGGCTTAGGGTATCTCCGTCGTCAAGGAAAATATCCGGCTCCAAGGGCCGCTGAACCGCCTCAACGTGGGTCGCCAGACTGCGCGCCGGATCTTTTAGACAATCTCCGTCCGCCCTGCCGATGGCCGCAAGAGCCTCCGGATAACTTTTTTTAAGATCATAAACGCCCAGAATATGGTCGTAGTGCCCGTGGGTCAGCAGGATATATTTCAGCTTTTTTATTTCGTCGCTGTTCAGTATGCTTTTAAGCTCCGGGGAAAAGCTGCCTGGATCCACCACCGCCGCCTCTCCGCTGATCTCGTCAACGAGAACGTAGGTGTTGGATAAATATCCGCCGCCGTTTGCGCCGTAGATCTTCATCATATCATCCCTTTTTAGTCCATATATCCGTATCGAGAACTATTGTAACAGGGCCGTCGTTGGAGATCTCCACCTTCATATCCGCGGCAAAAACGCCCTTTTCCACCTTTTTGACCCCGTTATTGAGCAGCTGCTCTGTAAAATATTCATACAGCTCGTTTGCCGTTTCCGGCGCTGCGGACTGGATAAATGAGGGTCTGTTGCCCTTCTTGCAGTCCGCGCAAAGGGTGAACTGGGAGACTGCCAATACCTCCCCGTCTATATCCGTTACGGAAAGATTCATCTTACCGTTCTCATCCTCAAAAATGCGGAGTCTGGCGATCTTCCCGGCAAGCACCTCCGCCTGCTCCTTTGTATCGCCTTCCATTACTCCGAGGAGTACGTTGAGGCCCCTGCCTATGCTCCCCACTGTTTTGCCCTCCACCTCAACGGAGGAGTTGTTGACACGCTGGATAACCGCTCTCATACTCTTCACTGCCCGGCCGCGCAATTCAGACGCGGCCGCCTTTCAAAAACTTTATTTTTTATATTCCGGAGCGTTCTACTCCAAGCACACCGTTGACCTTGCCTATCTTCGCCGTGACGCTGTTAAGGTGCTCCACGCCGTTGACGGTAATGGTAACGGAGAGCTGATTTCTGCCGTCCTTTGTATTCCGGATGGCTATGTCATAGATCATAACGTGCATATTTGCCAGCACGCTGGA
Source organism: uncultured Clostridia bacterium (assembly GCA_946626015.1). GTDB lineage: Bacteria > Bacillota > Clostridia > Oscillospirales > Acutalibacteraceae > JAAZFZ01. The sequence goes on from CAMOTT010000017.1 coordinate 11,087, forward strand.
AATATCCGCCAGCATACCCACACGGTCAAGGCAATAAATATCCAGCGTTGACCTGAAATCGCTCTTGACGGATTCATCCCACCTTGCGTTTATCCATCTTTCCGGCTCAGACGCAGAGGAAATGGGCTTTGGCACGTTGGTGCAGGACTGGGTGTGGATCGAGACACCGTGACCCCTGGTTATGAACCCCACAATGGGATCCCCGGGCAGAGGATGACAACAGCGCGAGAACTTGATAAGGCAGTTGTCAATGCCCTCAACTATAACGCCCTCCTTGCTCCTCGATACCTTTTTGGGGTCGGTCACTATCGGCAGCTTGGTTTCTTCGGGCTTGAACTGCTTGTTGTACTCATCCTTTATTCTGGGCATAAGCTTGATGAGAACTATGCCGCCGTAGCCTATGGCCGCGTAAAAATCATCCACAGTGGCAAAATGCTGCCTGACAGCTATCTTTAAAAGGAACTGCTGAAGCTCCTCCTCCGAAAGCCTGATAAAATTTCTGCGGAATTCTCTTTCTATCTCCGCCTTGCCCTCGGCAATGTTCTCCTCCCGGCGTTCCTTCTTGAACCAGGAGCGGATCTTTGTCCTTGCCTCGCTGGTACGCACGATTTTGAGCCAATCCCGGCTGGGACCCTTGTTGGGGTTTGAGGAGGTAATGATATCCACTATCTCGCCGGTATTGACCTTGTAGTCGATGGGCACTATCCTGCCGTCCACCTTCGCGCCCTGCATCCTGTTGCCCACGGCGGAGTGAATGGCATAGGCAAAGTCTATAACCGTAGACCCTGCCGGCAGGGTTATGATATCGCCCTTGGGGGTGTACACAAGCACATCGTCCGGCACAAGGTCGCTCTTGATGGTCTGAATGATATCCTCAACGCTCTCGGATTCCTTCTGGCTTTCAAGGAGCTGACGCACCCAGGTGAGCTTTTCCTCAAACTTGCCGTTGTCGCTTATACCCAGCTTGTATTTCCAGTGGGCGGCAACGCCGTACTCCGCGGTGTGGTGCATCTCCCAGGTCCTTATCTGCACCTCAAAAGGTATGCCCTCGGTGCCTATGACCGTGGTATGGAGGGACTGGTACATATTTGGCTTGGGGGTGGAAATGTAATCTTTGAACCTGCCGATTATGGGCTTGTACATATCGTGCACCACGCCCAGGACGTTGTAACAGTCGGTCACCGAATCCACTATCACCCTCACGGCGAATATATCGTAAATTTCGTCAAAGTTCTTGTTCTGCATATACATCTTTCTGTATATGCCATGGACGCTTTTTATTCTGCCGGAAATGTTGGCGTTGGGCACGATAGCCGTCACCCTGTCCTTTATCTTCGACTTTATTTTATCAAGGAATTCCGTGCTTGACGGGCCCTTTTTCTTTATTGAGTCCTCAATATCCTTGTACGCCACGGGATCAAGGTTCCGTATAGCCAGATCCTCCAGCTCCTCTTTTATTGCTCTGATACCTAAGCGGTGAGCTATGGGGGCGTAAATTTCAAGGGTCTCAAGTGAGATATCCCTTATCTTCTGAGGGCGCATGACCCCGAGGGTGCGCATATTGTGGAGCCTGTCCGCCAGCTTTATGATTATTACCCTTATATCCCTGGACATGGCCAGAAGCATTTTGCGGATGTTTTCGGCCTGTATCTCCTCTTTTGTGGAAAGGGGAACCTTGCCCAGCTTTGTGACGCCGTCCACAAGGAAGGCTATATCCTCGCCAAAATCCGCCTTGATCATATCAAGGGTAATGTCTGTGTCCTCCACAGTATCGTGGAGCAAAGCCGCCGCAACGGATTGGGAGTCCATACCAAGACGGACAAGCACCTTTGCCACCTCTATCGGGTGGCAGATATAGGGGTCTCCGGATATGCGACGCTGATCCTTGTGCGCCTCGTTTGCCAGGAGGAACGCCCTGTCCACAACATCAAGCTCCTCCGGAGTATGGCTGTCCGCAAGCATGTCTCTCAACTGCTTGTAGCATTCGTTGTTCATTATCTCGCTATCCATCAAATCACCCCTCAGACATATATTTTTTCACTCTGTTAAGTATTTCCGAATCGTCAAGATCGGCCTTGTCTGCTCTGGGCAGGATCCTTATTGCCCCGCCCTTATCGGTCTCTATTATCTTTAATTCTTTTAAAGCATCGACCGCTATGAGCACCTTGGCAAGATCATGGCCGTCGTCGCCTATCTCCCTGCAAAGGGAAAGGACGCCGTACCGCCAGCCGCAGTTGGCCTTGATCGTCTTGAACACGGCGGCGATAAAGCTCCTGTCCGGCAGGATAGAGCCTGCCTTTTCGGGAGCCAGAGCCTCGCTCCTCTTCACCGTCTCGTAAGTATGTATCCCCTCAAATATGCCTGCCTCATCCAGACTGGAAAGACGGATATTTTTTGCAAAAACCGAGAGCTGTATTTCGCCGTTAAACTCGCTCTCATCAAGAGTCACCGCCAGATCGATATGGTCGCCCACCCGGAAATTGAAGGCCTCCGGCCCCACGCCGAACCTCATCACCGTGACCTTTACTCCGCTTTTTTCCAGCACGAGCCTCAGATGCTTGCCGTTTGAGACCGGGGTGATGGACAAAAGCTTTGCCCCGTACAGCCCGAACACGGGCTGAGGGTTGCCGGAACCGAAGGGTTCGATCATTTTTATAGCCGCCATTATGTCGTTGTCAATATATTTCGGATTGAGCTTAAAGTCGATATTCTGAACCGGAACGGGCATTTCAAAATTGGCCGCATACCGGTTTATGCTCGCCCGGAACTCGTCTATTTTATCCGCCATGATGCCAAAGCCTGCCGCCAGCATATGTCCGCCGAAATTCGTCAGCAGATCCCCGGAATCGGCAAGGGCGTCATACAGTGAAAAGCCCTCCATGCTTCTGCCGGAGCCCCTCGCCTTATCCCCGTCAACCGAGATCACAAGGCAGGGCTTGCCGTATTTTTCCACAAGCTTTGAGGCGACTATACCCACAACTCCGGGGTGCCAGCCCTCGCCGCTGCAAACCAGAACTCTGTCGTATTTATGCTCAGGCATACTTTCGATATTTTTGACCGCCTGAGCCATTATCTCCCGCTCCACGTCATGCCGTTCGCCGTTATATTTTTCAAGCCTTTCCGCAAGCTCTCTCGCCTGCTCATCATCCTCGCAGAGCAAAAGCTCAAGCGCCTCCACCGCCTCGGCTATCCTGCCCGCGGCGTTTATCCTGGGCACGAGAGAAAAAGCGACGTTCATGGAGCCTATCTTTTTTGAGCCCGAACCCGAAGATTTTATCAGAGCGTTTATTCCTATCCTCGGATGGGAGCGGATTATCTCCAGCCCGGCTCTGACAAAGTCCCTGTTTTCGCCTTTAAGGGGAACAACGTCGCCTATTGTGCCTATGGCTACCAGATCGGCAAAATCAAAAAAAAGGCTGCGGCTGTCCTCGCCGCTCAGGGCGCACACTACTTTGAAAGCAACGCCCACGCCGGCATAGTCCTTGAACTCAAGGGTGCAATCGGTCCTGTGCGGATTGACCACCGCCACCGCGTTGGGCAGCGTCTGCCCCTGCTGATGGTGGTCGGTTATAACAAGGTCTATCCCCAGCGTCCTCGCGTATTCGGTTTCCTCAACGCAGTTTATGCCGTTGTCAACGGTGACTATCAGCGTGACCCCTTTTTCGTGGAGCTTGTCGATTATCTGTGTGCTCAGGCCGTAACCCTCTGTGTGCCTGCTGGGGATATAGTAAGACACGTTGCCGCCCATATCCGTAAGATATTCGTACATTATGGCCGTGGAGGTCACGCCGTCCGCGTCAAAATCCCCCACCACCGCTATGTGCTCGCCGCTGTCCAGAGCGTCGTTTATCCTGTTTACAGCCTTCCTCATATCCGGAAAATCATAGGGATCGGTGTAATTGCAGTATCGGCTGCTCAAAAACTGCTCTATCTCCCCCGGGGTTTCTATGCCCCTTGACAATGCCAGCAAAACAGCAAAGGGATTCATGTTGTACTGCTGCGCCACCGACGCGGCATATTCTTTGTCGGTTTTGGCAACTACCCATTTTTTGTATGCCAACATTATCATCCTTTCAAAATATATTTTGACCCGCTGAAATATAAATTATATTTTATAATTTATATTAAAAATAATAAATATTAAAAATAAATAAATGAATAAAAGTTTGTCTGTTTTTTGCATTGCTTAAAGTACCCAATAAGATTTATTAAGTATATATTGCAAAAATCACGCTGTTTATGTTATACTTACAATTAAGTAGGTGTATTCAAAATCACCCACAATGCATGAAAGGGTTTGTTTGTTATGAAAAAAGGCATACGAACTATATTGTCTTTGATATTGGCGCTGGCTGTGTTTTTCGGGGCTGTCCCCTTCAGCCGGATCACCGTTGGCGCGCTTACCTCCGGGCAATACACATATACAGTGACCAACGGCAAAGCCACAATAACGGAATACACCTGCCTTTATGACAGCAACGACGACCCCATAATGGTGGGCACCCTTACCATCCCCGACAGGCTGGGAGGCTACCCCGTCACGGCCATCGGCGAACGCGCCTTCCAGTGGTGCGAGGTCATCACCGGCCTTATCATCGGCGACAACGTCACCTCCATCGGGAACTATGCTTTCTACTGGTGCGAGAATCTGGTATCCGTGCAGATAGGAAACGGGGTCACGGAGATCCCCAGCGGCGCTTTTCTCTACTGCAAAAAGCTGGAGAGCGTGACCTTCGGCAACAACATCACCGTTATAAACTCCGACGCTTTTTCCACCTGCGACAAGCTCAACAACGTTGTTTTGCCCCCGAACCTTATTTCCATCGGCAGCTACGCTTTCAATAAATGCACCTCGCTGACTGACGTCACCCTCAACGACGGACTTGAATCCATCGGCAGCAGCGCGTTTTACCTTTGCTCAGCCCTTTCTGAGATAGTTATTCCCGATTCGGTCGTGTCCATCGGCAGGCAGGCCTTTTCAAAAACGAACAGCATAACCATCTACTGCCACCAGAACGCCTACGCCTATACCTACGCGGTGGAAAACAAGCTCAATGTTTCAGTCCTGCTCAAAATAATTGCCCTCACCGTGACTACCTACCCGGAAAAGACGGTCTATACCATCGGCGAGAGCTTTGACAACAGGGGCATGGTCATCACAGCCACCTACGACGACAATTCCACAAGGAACGTCACCAACTACACCGTAAGCGGTTTCTCCTCCGCCGTTCCCGGGGATGTTGACGTCACCTTCTCCTACGAGGGGGAAACGGCGCAGATCACGGTAAAAATCGTTGAGTTTGCTTACACGATAGGCGAAGATAATTCCGTCACTCTCACCGGCTACGTGGGCAACAGCGCCAACGTGACCGTTCCGAACAAGATCGGCAACTATACGGTTACAAAGCTCGGCAACAGGCTCTTTGATAACCGCGCGGACCTCACCTCGGTCTCCATACCCTCCACTGTGACCTCCATGGGAGCCTTTGTCTTTGCCGGCTGTTCAAGCCTCAGCTCGGTGAACATTCCCGCCTCCGTAAGGGAGCTTGACCGGCTCACCTTCGCGAACAGCGGACTCAATAATATAAACGTCAGCGGCGATAACCTGATCTTTGCCTCAAACGACGGCGTGCTCACAAACAAGGAGGGCGATCAGATCATCTGCTACCCGCCCAACAGGAACGCCGCCTCATACACCCTTGACAGCGGTATTACCTCGCTGGCTGACTACGCTTTTTACAACTGCGCGGGGCTTACAGCGCTGATCATCGGCACCGCCTGCACGGATATAGCCGAAAACGCTATTTCCGGCTGCGGCAGCCTTACGGTCAACTGCTACCAGTACTCCCCTGCTCATTTATATGCCCAGGCAAAAAATATTCCCTTCAGTTTTATCGCCACAGTGAGCGGCGTCAGCATAACCCAGCTCCCCTCAAAGCTCATATATCTGACCGGCGACAGCCTTGACCTCAGAGGTCTGATCCTTGAGGCGGAATATACGGACGGCACGCATCTGCCCGTTACAGATTACTCGAACTCCGGTTTTTCCTCCACCCGCGTGGGCGAAAAAACCGTTACCATTACTTACAAAGATTATTCGGACGATTTCACCGTTACAATAATGGAGCCTGAGAACACTGTGTTCACCTACTCGCTTATCGACGACGGGTTCCACGCCGAGATCACCGGCTATACCGGCAGCGGCGGCAGCATTACGGTGCCGGAAAAGATAGACAATTACCCCGTTACCAGCATCGGCGCCTCCGCCTTCTCCGGCAACAGTACGATAGTCGGCGTCAAGCTGAACTCCGGGCTTGTCAATATCGGTGAAAGTGCATTCAGGCTCTGCTCGAACCTCGCCTCCATAACCGTGCCGGACAGCGTGATCACCATCGGCAAGGAGGCCTTCTACGGCTGTTACGGACTTGAAACGGTCAATCTCGGCACAGGGGTCGAAAGTATCGGCAACTACGCTTTCTATAACTGCTCAGGTCTGACCTCGATAACCCTGCCCGCAAACGTGGAGTCCCTTGGCGCATATGCTTTTTATAACTGCGCCAACCTTGCCAACGTGACTTTAGGCAAAGGCTTTTCCACCCTGGGCAACTACGCGTTTTTGAACTGTTCAAAGCTCACCAACATAAACGTAGATCCCGAAAACAACGCGTTTTCCAGCCTGAACGGAGTTCTTTACAACAAAAATCAGAGCACCCTTGTGTGTTATCCCTCCGGCAGGACTGCAGCTCAGTTTACCGTACCCTCCAGCGTGCGCACAATAGCCCTCGGCGCTTTCAATAACAGCAAGCTTACGGATATCCATATCTCCCGAAACGTCATCACCATCAACTCGGAGGCCTTTACGGGCAGTGATCTTACAATACATTGCTACCTCAACACCGCCGCTCACAGCTTCGCTCAGGAGCACAGGATGAGATTTGTCCTGCTTGAGGATCAAAGCCCGGTTTCACTCTCTATCCTTGTGAACCCCTCAAAGCTCAGCTACATAGTGGGCGAGGAGCTTGACCTCACCGGCATAAGCGTGGCCGCGGTCTATTCCGACTCCACAATGGAGGTCGTCACCAACTATACCGTCAGCGGATTTGATTCTTCAAGACCCGGCACCTCCACCGTTACCGTCACCTACGATGGCTGCAGCGCTCAGTTCTCGGTGAGCGTCGAAGAGCCCCTTGCCGTGGCGGAGTTCACCTACACCCTGAGCAACAACACAGCCACTATCACAGGCTACGTCGGCAGCGGCGGCAGCATTACGGTGCCTGCGGTCATTGACGGATACCCTGTCCGTTCCATCGGCGTCTCAGCCTTTGACAGATGCGCCACCATAACATCGGTGCTCATCTCAAACGGAATCAGGACTATTGAGAGCAACGCCTTCTCCTATTGCCCGAACCTTACGGAGGTCAAGCTCCCGCCCAGCGTTGAGACCATCGGCTCGGACGCTTTTTATCAGTGCGCCTCGCTCTCCGCGGTGACCTTCTCCGAGGGTCTGACGGAGATCAGCTCATATGCTTTCAGCCAGTGTTCAGAGCTTAAATACATCATCCTGCCGGAAAGCCTTGTTTCCCTCGGGATATCTGCCTTCAACGGCTGCTCAAAGCTTGAAAGCGTGAACATCCCCTACGGTCTGACAAAGCTGGAATCATACACCTTTGCAAACTGCGGAGGTCTGCTTTCAGTGCTTCTGGACACCAATATTACCACCATCGACTCGGCTGTGTTCTCAAACAGCTCCAAGGTGACCGTCTACTGCTACGAAAACTCCGCGGCTCACAACTACTGCATAGCCGAATCAGTCAAATACAGCCTTATAAACTCAAATTCAGACTTCACCTATACTACGCAAAACGGTGAGGTAACCATAGTGCGCTACAACGGTATGGGCGGCAACGTGACCATCCCGGATACTATCGACGGTCTGCCTGTCACCTCCATCGGAGACCACGCCTTCACCGGATGCAAATCCGTTACTCAGTTGACCGTTCCCTCCTCCGTAAGCTCCATAGGAGCAGGCGCCTTCGCCTTTTGCCCCGCCCTTGGCAAAACGGTGATACCGGCGGAAACCACCGTCTTCGGCAATTCATTCGTTTTTGAGCAGAGTCCAAATGCCGTGATCTATTGTATGGAGTTCAGCGCGGCCCATACCTTTGCGAGGACAAACCTTATCAATTACATCCTTATGGATAACATAACCCTGCTGAGCATAGACGTTACCACACCGCCGGCAAAAACCTCTTACCGTATCGGCGAGGAGCTTGACCTTACCGGCATAGTGATAACCGCAAGCTACAGCAACGCCACCTCCGCTGTCATCGACGTGAACGACTGCTTTATCAGCGGCTTCGACTCAAGCATTGAGGGTGTCAAGACCGTTGTTTTCACCTATGACGGCAGAACAGCCACCCTGAACCTCACCGTCCTGTTGCCGGAGTTCTATTACACCGCGAATTCCAACGGCACCATTACAATAACCGCCTATAACGGAACGGAGCCTGATATGGTGATCCCCTCTGTCTACGAGGGAAAGACCGTATCCGCCATAGGCAACGGAGCCTTTGAACGCAACCTTGTGATCCGAAGCGTTGTGATCCCGGCCTCGGTCAAGCGGATCGGTTCCCGTGCATTTTACAGCTGCACGAACCTTCAAAGCGCGGTGTTCCGCAACGGACTTGAAACAATCTCCACCTACGCTTTTTACGGCTGTAACAAGCTGACGTACATCAATATTCCCGACAGCGTGACCGCCATAGAAGGCTATGCTTTCCACGAATGTTCATCCATAGGCTCCGTTCTCATCGGCAGCGGCCTTGCTTCAATAGGTTACTCCGTGTTCCGCGGCTGTACCTCCATCTCAGGCTTTGCCGTAAACAAGAACAACGAACACTTTACAACAAAGGACGATGCTCTTTATACGGCAGACTATGAGACGCTGATATGCTATCCTGCCGCAAAGGAGGCCAACTCCTTCGATATTGCGCCCAACACAAAGACAATATCTGACTTTGCATTCTACGGCTGCGCCTACCTTATGAACATAACCATTCCCAAGAGCGTGACCTCCATTGCCCAATCCTTTGTTGAAAACTATCTGACAGGTTTGACCATACACTGCTACAAATATTCCGCCGCTTACAACTATGCCGTCCAGAACAACATCCTCTATGTTCTGCTTGACAGCGGTCTGCTGACCTTGATCCCCGGTATGTCGAATATAGTCATAGACAGCGGCACAAGGCGTTCCTCCGGCTTTGACACGGATATGCTAAGGGTGGACGAAATAACCAGGCTGTATTCCCAGGTCAGGGTTTCGGTGGTGGACAGGAACGGCGTGGAGCTCAACGCCGCCGACAACATCGGAACAGGCTGCAGGATAGTTCTCAAAGACGAAAACGATACGATCATCGACAGTTCCGAGGTTCTGATCTTCGGCGATATTGACGGCGACGGATACATCGACGGCAACGACGCTTTCTTTGTAAAATTGATAACCGACCGTTTGCTGGAGCTCAACGGCCTTTCGGAATGTGAACAGCTTGCCGCCGACGCCACACACGACGGAGTGGTGGACGACATCGACGCAAGACTTCTGTTTGATTGCGGAAACTTCAGCGGCACGGTATCACAGCAGGCATAGTTTTCTTTGTCGGATCGGCGGCTGATACCGTGGTCTTACTTCTCCGCACATATAAAAAACACCGGCTTTGTACTAAATACAAGTCCGGTGTTTTATTATCTGCAAATTATTCAGGGATTGATGTAATCTTCGATTATCTTGCCGTCATGGATACGGACAACGCGCTTAGCGTCCGCGGCGATATCGTTATCGTGGGTGATAAGTATTATTGTCCTGCCCTCCTCGTTGAGCTCGTGCAGGATTTTCATAACCTCCTCGCCGGAGTGGGAGTCAAGGTTGCCCGTGGGTTCGTCGGCAAGTATCACCGGAGGCTTTGCCGCCAGCGCTCTGGCAATGGCGACCCGCTGCTGCTGGCCGCCGGACATCTGTGAGGGCAGGTGCAGCATCCTTTTTTCAAGCCCCACACGCTCCAGCGCCTCGGCGGAAAGCTTGTTCCGCTCCTCTTTGCGCATACCCCGGTATATCAGCGGAAGCTCCACGTTATCCTTGGCGGTAAGGCTGGGTATAAGGTTAAAGCCTTGAAAAATAAAGCCTATCTGCTTGTTGCGTATCTCCGAAAGCTCATCGTCGCTCATAGATGAAACGTCCACGCCGTCAAGGTAATATTTACCGCTTGTGGGGACGTCAAGCAGACCCAGCATATTCATCAGGGTTGATTTTCCCGAGCCGGAGTGACCCACTATCGCCACAAACTCGCCCCTGTCCACGGTGAGGGAGACCCCGTCAAGAGCGTGGACCTCGTTTTCTCCGGGATTGTATATTTTGTAAACATTTTCAACCTGTACCAAGTGGGACATACACTCATCTCCGTTCAAAATGATTTTACTATATTTTATCTGTAAAAAGCAACACATATTTTTTGAATAATTCTCTTTTTGTAATATTTTCGGCTCGGGCAGGGCAAAATATTTTTGATATTTTAAGGAAGGATACAACGGAGCATAGTCTCCGCAGGTTTTATCAGCCATGAATATGACCCGAAAGGAATATGGAAAAATGGCCAAAAAGGCCTCTCCCCCGTCGCCCAAGGCAGTTAATTTGATAAAAGCTTTTTGCGTAGGCGGTCTGATCTGCGCCCTCTCGGAGGGCTTGTCAAAGCTATTTGAATATTTGAATATTAATGAAGAGGGTGTCCGCACTCTTGTGCCGGTGACGGTGATCGTGATAACCGCCATCCTTACGGCAGCGGGAGTTTTCGATAAGCTCGCCCGCCATGCCGGGGCAGGAACCATTGTACCCATCACCGGCTTTGCAAACTCCGTTGTTTCCCCTGCTATGGAGTTCAAGACAGAGGGGCATATCCTTGGCACCGGCGCCAATATGTTCAAGATCGCCGGCCCGGTGATAGTTTACAGCTCCGCCGCCGGAGTTCTCTACGGCATTATATATTATTTGAGCATGAGGTGAACATTTTATGTCCCAGAGACAGGGAAGATATACTGTTATTCTGCCCTCCCGGCCTGTCATAACAGGCTCCGCCGCCGTTGTAGGCAAAAAAGAGGGTGAGGGTCCACTCGCCCGGGAGTTCCACAAGATTTTCGACGACACCACCATAGGTAAAGACAGCTGGGAAAAATCGGAAAGCGCCATGCAGCGCGAGGCAATAGATCTGGCTCTTTCCTCGGCAGGCGTGACCTTTGGGGATGTGGATATGATCTTTGCCGGGGATCTTTTAAACCAATGCATCGGCACAAGCTTTGCCGTCCGGGACACCGGGCTCCCCTTTGCCGGGCTTTACGGCGCCTGTTCAACCATGGCTCTGGCTCTCGCCATGGCCGGGATATTCACCGATAACGGGGTCACAGGAACGGCCATAGCCTCCACCTCCTCGCATTTCTGTTCGGCGGAAAAGCAGTTTCGTATGCCCCTTGAATATGGCGGTCAATGTCCGCCCAGCGCTCAAAGGACAGCCACTGCGGCAGGGGCTGCCGGGGTTAGAAATTCCCGCTCCGGTGTAGGTATCTCCGCCGTCATAATCGGCAGGATCCGTGATTACGGGA
>CAMOTT010000018.1 GCA_946626015.1 uncultured Clostridia bacterium
GAGGAAGGTAAGTCGGATTTTTCCTTTACATTTATATATAAATGCGCGGAGAGGTTCGGCGTGGATATGATAGAACTCCTTACCGGAGACAATCCTCATTTGTCGTTTTATTCCATCGTCCGCAAGGGCGAGGGGCTGCCCATGAAAAGGCGCTCAGGCTTCAATTACTATCACCTGGGCTACCGCTTTAAGGACAAGCTCTGTGAGCCGTTCCTTGTAACGGCTCCCTATTCAGAGGAGGAGCAGGATAAACCTATCCACCTTTCAAACCACGCGGGTCAGGAGTTTGACTACATTATAAAAGGCTCGCTTAAGGTGGCTTTTGAGGATCATATAGAGATCCTTAACGAGGGCGACGGTGTGTTGTACGACTCCTCCCACGGCCACGGCATGATAGCCGTAGGCGGCGAGGATTGCACGTTCCTGGCAATAATCCTTAAAAAATAATTATCAGGCGGCCGAGAAATGGTTTTATCGGTTGCCGGTTTGGAGATTTTGATATGATAAATTTAAACGAAAGATTTGTTGATGAAGTTTTTGACGACAAGGGCAGAATACTCAAATACAGCTTCAAATACCCGGAAAACTTCAATTTTGCATATGATGTTGTTGATGAGATAGCAAAGGCAGAACCCGACAGGCGCGCCATGCTTTGGTGCGACGATAATGGGGAGGAGAAGCTGTTCACATACGGCGACCTTAAGAAATACAGCGATATGACAGCCAATATGCTCCGCGACAGAGGCATAGAAAAGGGAGACCTTGTAATGGTCATCCTTAAACGCCATTATCAGTTCTGGTTCACTATTTTAGCTCTGCACAAGCTGGGCGCGGTGATCATCCCCGCCACTTTTCTGCTCACAAAGCATGATGTTGTTTACAGGGCAAATTCCGCAAGCGTTAAAGCTATCATATGCACCGGAGAGGGTGACACGGCTGAGCATGTGGACAGCGCCATGCCCGAATGCCCCACAGTCAAGCTGCGCATAATGGTAAACGGCAAGCGCGAGGGCTGGGTTGATTTTATGGAGGCTATGAATTCTTCCTCTGACAAGCTTGAACGCGTGCCCACAAAGGCCGATGAACCCATGATCCTGTACTTTTCGTCCGGCACCTCCGGCCACCCCAAAATGGTGCTGCACAGCCACACCTACGCTCTGGCTCACCTGACAACGGCAAAATACTGGCACCATGTAAAGCCGGACGGTCTGCATTTTACCATAGCCGATACAGGCTGGGGCAAGGCCGTTTGGGGCAAGCTCTACGGCCAGATGATGATGGAATCCTGCGTGTTTGTTTATGATTTCAACAAATTCACACCCAAGGATATCCTTTCAAAGCTGGAAAAATATAAGATCACGACCCTTTGCTGCCCCCCCACGATGTTCCGCTTCCTTTTGCAGGAGGATGTGGCAGGCTACGATCTGTCAAGCCTTGAATACTGCACCATTGCCGGTGAGGCGCTCAATCCTGACGTGTTCAACAACTGGTACAGTGTTACCGGCATAAAGCTTATGGAAGGCTTCGGCCAGACGGAGACCACCCTCACCATAGCCAACCTTTACGGTATGGAGCCAAAGCCCGGTTCAATGGGCAAGCCCGTTCCCCATTACGATGTGGATATCGTTGATGAAGACGGCAGAAGCGTGCCCCCGGGAGTTACGGGCGAGGTAATAATCAGAACAGATAATGGTGTTCCCCTTGGCCTGATGAAGGAATACTACCGCGATCCGGAACGCACTAAAGAGGCGTGGCACGATGATATCTACCACACCGGAGATACGGCGTGGAGAGATGAGGATGGCTATTTCTGGTATGTTGGCAGAGTTGACGACGTTATCAAGTCTTCCGGTTACAGGATCGGACCCTTCGAGATCGAGAGCGTTTTGCTGGAACATCCTGCGGTAATGGAGTGCGCCGTTACAGGCGTGCCGGATGAGCTCAGGGGCAATCTGGTCAAGGCGACCATTGTTCTGGCCACGGGATATGAACCCTCTGATGAGCTTAAAAAAGAGCTTCAGAATTATGTTAAAAAGGAGACCGCGCCCTACAAATACCCCCGAGTAGTGGAGTTTGTGGATAGCCTGCCCAAGACCGTAAACGGAAAGATCCGCAGAGCAGAAATCAGAAATAAAGATAAAAATAAATAAAATATTCCGGATAAAAGGAGAAAAACATATGACAATTTCAGATGTTCAGGCTGAAATAATCAAATTAAAAAAAGAAAAGGACGTTTGCATCTTGGCTCACAGCTATCAGGCTCATGAGATAGTTGAGGTGGCTGATTTTGTGGGGGATTCCTTCCAACTCAGCGTAAAGGCTAAGGAGGCGCCGCAAAAGACGATGCTCATGTGCGGAGTCCGTTTTATGGCGGAAACCGTAAAGATACTTTCTCCCGAAAAAAAGGTAATTTTATCCAACCCATCCGCAGGCTGCCCGATGGCCGAGCAGATGGAAAAGTGTATGATCGAGGAATTCAAAAAGAAAAATCCGGAATATACTGTGGTGGCTTATATCAACACCACAGCGGAGCTTAAAACGGTGTGTGATGTGTGCGTTACTTCGTCCTCCGCCGAAAAAATAGTCTCCAAGCTGCCGGAAAAGAATATTTTGTTTATTCCGGATTGCAATCTCGGCGCCTTTGTGGCGGAAAAATGTCCCGATAAAAATATAAAACTCTTCCACGGCGGCTGTCCGATCCATGCGGCGGTCACTCTCAAAGAGGTTCAGGAGGCAAAAGAAGCCCATCCCGAGGCCCTTCTTCTGGTTCATCCGGAATGTGTGCCGGCAGTTGCGGCACAGGCTGATTTTGTGGGTTCAACAGCTGCGATAATGAGATTTGCGGAGGCTTCCGATGCAAAGGAGTTTATAATCGGCACGGAAAACAGCATTGCGGAGCATTTGCAGTATTCCTGCCCGGACAAGAGTTTTTATATTCTTTCCAAAAAGCTGGTTTGCCAGAATATGAAGGCTACCACCCTTGTTGATGTGCTTAATTGTCTTAAAGGCACCGGGGGAGAGATCCTCGAGATGGACGCCGAAACTATCAGCGCGGCAAGAAAATGTATTGATAAGATGATCGAGCTCGGTTGACAGTGACTGTATATGACAGACGGACGGGATTTGTTTAAACAATATCATATATGAAATTTAATAAAAAAGAAGTGCTATCCTACTGAAAATATAGGATAGCACTTCTTTTTTGTATGAAATAAAGAAAATGAACAAGGGCTTATCAAAGCGAATTGTGCGGGGTCAGAAGATTGAAAAATTCGGCCTCTTTATTTGCTGTTTTGAAGAAAATAATAATTCCGCCGCAGCCGATAAAAAACGAGGTGAAATAACTTGAAAACGAAGCGGAGAGATAATCGCCAACAGCCTTTTCTTTGCCGGGGCTAACGGTAAGCAGACCGATATAAAATCCGTTGACACCCTCTGAAACGGTGGCGTATGTAAATTCGGTAAGATTTTTAAGGCCTATGAGCGCATAATTTGCCTTGGAATAGGCTTTAAAAATATTATACGGGTTTAAACCGAGAACATCGTTTTCCTGCTCAAAATCCGTAATGCACACATTAAAATACTTGTACATAGTATCTCTGCACGGTAATTTATAATGTTTATCTGATTTATAATCTTTGGTCATTATATCAATAAGACCCTGGATACTTCTCAGCTTTTCGTCATCATAGTGTTTGATAACTGTGTTTACCGCGGCATTGATAAAATCCTGCTGCCTCAGAGTTTGTTTTTTGGCTTGAGCCATACGATCACCTCAAGGACATATTACTACAAATACTTTTATTTGTCAACAAAAAATCATACAAATATTTAAAATTTTCAAAATTATATAATTTTGAGCGGAAATTATGAATTTAAGCTGCAATAGTGCAAACTATAAATTTGTACACTACCGGTATTTGGAGGCGTTTGCCGTGGCAAAACGAATTATATCAGTTTTTTTATTTATTTGTATATTTATAGGAGTTTCAGCTCTGGGATTGATGAAAACTTCCAGAAATGAAGCCGTAAGGAGTGATACAGGTTCGGGAAATCTGAGAATACTTGTAAACAAAACAAGGGGCACTATATACGATTGCAATATGCAAAAGCTTACAAACAATGACTTTGAATACAAAGCGGTGGTAAAGCCTGAAAAATCGGCCATCCAAAAATTGAATAATGTTCTTTCACAGGATAAGTTTGCTCCCCTTTATGAGCGTTTGAGCAAGGGCAATCCCGTGCTGGCGGACGTGCCTTGGGAGCTTTCCGATGAAAATATTAAGTCGGTCAGGGTGTTTAAAAGATATTCCGAAAATCAGCTTGCGGCTCACGTTATAGGCTACACGGACGGAAGCGGGAAGGGCGTTTGCGGGATCGAGAAAAGTTACGATGATATTTTGAGCCAATATGACGGCGAGTGTTACGCGAGAATATCCACCGACGCGAAGGGAACGGTTCTTTCCGGCTGTGATATTGAACTTTTTAACGATACTTCAAGATCCAAAGGCGGCGTTTGCCTGACAATTGACCGCCTTATTCAGGAAATAACGGAAAACGCCATGATAAGCTGCGGAGTGGAGAAGGGGGCGGCGGTAGTCGTGGAGGTCAAAACCGGTGAAATAAAGGCTATGGCCAGCCTGCCTTCATACGATTGCGGAAATGTGGAGCAGAGCCTGAACGATCCCGGCGATCCGTTTATAAACAGGGCGATAACGCCTTACAGCGTAGGCTCTGTATTTAAATGCTTTATATCCGCCGCGGCGCTGGAGCAGGGGGATTACAGCGGCTTTGCCTACAACTGTACAGGCAAAGAAACGGTGAACGGCACAGAGTTCAACTGCCATGAGCATAACGGGCACGGCAAACTGGATCTTGAGCAGGCTCTCGTGAACTCCTGCAACACCTACTTTATAAAATTGACAGAGGAGCTGGATCCGCAGATCATGCTGGATCAACTGGTTTCCTTTAACTTCGGGCTGCCCACGGAGCTTGCTCCCGGAATGATCTCACGCAGCGGCGTACTGCCCGAGCTCAACGAACTGACGCCTGCGGAACTGGCAAATTTATCCTTTGGTCAGGGCAAGCTCCTTGCAACACCTCTCCAGGTGGCGATGGCTACTGCCTGCATTGCCAACGGAGGGATATACAACGAGGCTGTTCTTGTAAAGGGCACGGTGGATGAGTCCGGCGTCCTGCAGCCTTTTGAAAAGCAGGGAGGCGGACGGAGAGCAGTATCCGAAGAAACCGCGAAGAAGGTCAGGCAGTATATGAGGAGCGTTGTGGAAAACGGAAGCGGAAGGGGAGGAAAACCGAAAAACGGAACGGCCGGGGGTAAGACCGCCACGGCGCAAAGCGGAAAGATTTCTGGGGACA
The DNA here is from genome assembly GCA_946626015.1 of uncultured Clostridia bacterium. Classification (GTDB taxonomy): domain Bacteria; phylum Bacillota; class Clostridia; order Oscillospirales; family Acutalibacteraceae; genus JAAZFZ01. Next base: position 5,377 of record CAMOTT010000018.1, read on the forward strand.
AAGAAGTCCTGCGCACCTGGTTCAGCGGCTTTTTTCCGGCGGAAAATCCCAGGTATGTGATAACCGTATTAAAGGAGGATGGTTCCTCCGGCGCCAGGGATTGCGCCCCGGTTTTCAGGAAGATTTCAGAGAAAATTACACTTCTCTACAATATCTCCTGATTTTGTAAATTTTTTGCTCCATTTTACACCAAAAAATATTTTTTCTAAATGACCACAATATGTTGTGTTTTTTTACTACAAAACAACTATTTCTCAAAAATTTTTTTGATTAAAATATAATTTTACTATTGCAATATGCAAAATCATAATATATAATAGGTGCATAGTGGAGCGAGATGGAGCAAGACTTCACAAAAATCATCGGATTGGAGGGAAAACACAAATGTCGAATTTCGGCGGCCACTATGACATAACCATACATGACGGCACACGAGTGTTTATCCCTGCCAAGCTGAGGGATGAATTCAACGGCAAAGCGGTAGTTTGCAGGCCGCTCAACAAAATGCGCTGCATCTTCATTTACACAAAAGAGTCATGGAACGATTTTGTAAAGCGTTCCGAGCAGTTGTACACCGGCGAGGCGCTTGTCTACTTTAAAACATATATAAATTCAACGATGAATGAGCTTCCTGTTGATAAGCAGGGCAGGCTCAACATAGGGCAGGAGTTCGCCGAGTACGCGGATCTGACCCACGATATCACCCTTGTGGGCGCAGGCACCCATTTGCAGCTTTGGGACAAAGATATTTTGGCGCAGAGCCTTGCCAGCGAAAGCACCAGCTTCGACCCGTCCCTGCTCTCATATTGATCTTATGTTTTTGCCCGCTTATCTTTTGGAAGGACAGACCGTTTATGGATTTTAACCACATACCTGTGTTCTTTGAACAGGCCGTTGATTCGCTCAATATACGTCCGGACGGTGTTTACGTTGATTGTACGGCCGGGGGCGGCGGCCATTCTTCCGAAATAGCGCGAAGGCTTACAACCGGCAGGCTTGTATGTATTGACCGGGATCCGGAAGCCATAGAGATCCTGCACAGCCGCATGGACGCCTTCAACGAACAATACAATAAGGTTACAATAATACATAATAATTTCTTTAATATAAAAGATATCTTGATCCGGCTGGGTATAGACGGCGTTGACGGGATATTGGCGGATCTGGGAACGAGTTCACACCAGCTTGATACTGCCGACAGGGGCTTTTCCTACCACAAAGACGCCCCTTTGGATATGCGGATGAGCAAGGAGGGCGCAAGCGCAGAGGATATTGTGAACAGCCTGAGCCAAAAGGAGCTTGAAAGGATCATCTACAAGTACGGCGAGGAGAAATTTGCCCCGGCGATCGCAAGGGGCATAGTAAAGGCCCGGGAGAGCTCAAGGATAGAGACTACCGGTCAGCTGGCCGAGATAATCAAGAGCTCTGTCCCGGCAGCGGCGAGGCGTGAAAACGGGCACCCGGCGCGCAGAACGTTTCAGGCCCTGCGCATAGAGGTCAACGGCGAGCTGGACGGTCTTTCGCAGGCGGTGGATGATATGTTCGACTGTCTGAAAACAGAGGGGAGGCTGGTGGTGATAACCTTCCACAGCCTTGAGGACAGACCGGTCAAAAAATGCTTTGCCTCATATTGTTCGGGCTGCGAATGTCCTCCGGAGTTCCCGGTGTGCGTTTGCAACAAAAAGCCCAGGGGGAGGCTGCCGTTCAAGGCGTTATCGCCTACGGAGGAGGAAATAGAAGAAAATCCAAGATGCAGAAGCGCAAGGCTTCGCGTGATCGAAAAGATTGAGAAAAGCTGAATGTAAGGGTATTTGAAAGGAAGGGAGAGAAAAATATGGCGGGGTATAATGGAAGCTCAGATTACGATTTTTCGCGGTTCAGGTCGAAAAACAGTTCTGTTAAGTATGATCCTTATTCTTCCGCGGCGGTAAAGCTTGCGCCGGAGCCTTATTATGAAGATGAGCAGCCGAAGGCAAGACCAAGGCAGCAAAGGTCAGGTAACACTGAAAGCAAAAAGGCGGTCAGGGTCAGGCGGTTCAATATAATCAAGGTGTTGAGCGTCACTGTTTTGATAATATCCATGTTTTCCGCGGTGCTGGCGTGCAGAATAGATAACGATGAAATGATAACCAATATCTCCCAGGCGGAGGCGAGGCTGAAGGTCGCTGAAAGTGAGAACACAAGACTTCGCACTGTAATTAGCTCGGATTCGTCCTACGACAAAATAGAGGACCTCGCAAGAAACAAATTGGGCATGGTTCAACTGGATGGCAGTCAGGTAACCTATTTTGAGACCACTAACGGGGATAGGGTAATAGTTAAAAAAGGTAAATAATATACATTTAAAGATATGCCGAACATTTGCAGTGTGTCTTTAATGTTTGATATATATTAAAACATTGAATATTTAAAGTACTGCGGACTGTAATATTGACGGCGAAAAAATCAACGCACCTGTGTGTTGATGTGTTTCAACGCGATATTCAGTCCTGCTTATTTTTCTCTTTACAGATTATTAACGGCGGCTCTGCTGCGCGGCTGAAGCCGCGGCCGTAAATCAAGCATTTACAGGATGGGAGGAAACCGAAATGGCAAAAAAGACAATGAAACAGGATTATGTGCAGAGAATGCTCTCGGTGGTTTTGATCCTTGTATTTGTATGTTTTGGCGCGGCCGCGGGAGGCCTTTCCTGGGTGCAGCTCGTCCAGGGTGAAAAGTACAGGGCGCTGGCGGAAAGAGGCCAGCTCAACGATACGGTCATTACTGCCCCCAGAGGCGTTATCTACGACAGGAACATGAAAAAACTCGCGGAGAGCGCCTCGGTGTGGAAGGTAAACATCAACCCCAACAAAATAGGCAGCGACGAAGAGGTTTTAAAAAAGCTTGTTGAAAAGCTTGCGCCAATACTGGACATTTCGGAGGAAACTATCCGAAATAAAGCAAAATATACCAACCAAAGCAGCCTTACGCTCAAAACCAAGGTGGAGCTCAATATGAAAAATGAGTTGAGCGCTATCCTCGGCGAAAAGCTTTTTGAAGACGATAAGAGCAAAAAAATGGTGTATGGCAGTTACATAGATATAGAGCCTGATACAAAAAGATATTATCCCTATTCGGATTTTGCCTCATCAGTGCTGGGCTTTGTGGGTACAGACAACGTGGGTCTTTACGGTATAGAGCTTGAGTATAACAGTGACCTTGAGGGTATTCCCGGCAGAAAAATAGTTGCCACGGACGGAAGAACAAACTCAACGCCCATAGGCGATTATGAGTCATTTTATGACGCCAAGCAGGGCACGAACCTTGTGCTTACCATTGACGAAGTGATCCAGCGTTATGTAGAAAAATCCGTAAAGCAGGCGTACATAGATGAAAAAGCAAAGGCGGCCTGCGGCATTTTGATGGATGTCAATACCGGCGCCGTTCTCGGCATGGCGAGCTTCCAAAACTACGACCTTAACGATCCCCAAACCGTCGCAAACAAGGAGGAGGCCGAAAGGATCTCTGAAATAACGGACAAGGACGAACACACAAAAGCCCTTAAAGCGGCAAGAGAAAACCAGTGGACAAACAGAACTGTAAGCGATATGTACGAACCCGGTTCGGTTCTCAAGGTCATCACAGCAAGCGCCGCCCTTGAGGAAAAGGTGGTCTCACTTGATACGACCTACACCTGCACGGGCAGCATAAAGGTCAAGGATCGCAATATTTCCTGCCACAAGCATGAGGGACATGGCACCCAGAATTTTACAAAGGGTCTTATGAATTCCTGCAACCCCTTCTTTATAACCGTAGGACAGAGGCTGGGCTCCGAGAAATTCTTTGAGTATTTTGAAGCCTTCGGGTTTACGGAAAGAACAGGCATAGATCTTCCCTCAGAGGCAAAGCCCTCCGCAGGCAACACCTACCACCCCTTGTCGGAGTTCGGCATAGTTGAGCTTTCATCCACCGCCTTCGGTCAATCCGTCAACGTTTCTCCCATACAGGTAGTAACGGCGCTGTCCGCTGTGGCAAACGGCGGAAAGCTTATGAGGCCGTACATAGTCGATAAAAAGGTTGACAGCAACAATAACGTCATTTCAGTTACAAAGCCCGTTGTCAGACGGCAGGTGATCTCGGAATCCACGGCAAAGACAGTCACCGGTATGATGGAGCAGGTCGTAAGCAACGGCACGGGCAAAAACGGATACGTGGTGGGTTACCGCGTGGCCGGTAAGACGGGAACCTCGGAGAAGCTTGGCCAGCCCGGGAAATACGTGGCTTCATTCGGCTGCTTCGCTCCGGCGGACAATCCACGGGTGGCTCTCCTTGTGACTATTGACGAGCCATCCGCAGGCAGAACCTCCGGCGGCACCATTGCCGCTCCCGTTTGCGCCGAAATACTTGACAACGTGATGCCATATCTGAACGTTGAGCCTCAGTACACTGAGAAGGAGCTTGCAAGCCTTTACACAAGCGTTCCCGGAGTTGTGGGAGAATCCATTGAAACGGCGAGGAGCACCCTGAGCAAGGCGGGCTTCAATGTTGAAATACTGGGCAAAGGCAAAACGGTGCTCAGGCAGATACCCGCAAAGAACCAGTCCATATCCAAGGATGGCGTTGTGGTGCTCTATACGGATGACAATCAGTCCAACCAGACCACCGTTGTGCCGGATCTTGTGGGTCTTTCCATAAGCCAGGCAAATAAGATCGCCGTGGCGGCAGGGCTCAACATCAAGATCTCGGGCAACTCCCTTAAGAGCAGCGAGCTGCTTTCCTTTAAACAAAGTCTTCAGGCAGGTTCAACTGTCGAATACGGCCAGACAGTAACGGTCTATTTCAGGTCGAACCACGATGTGTCTGACTACGGATGATAATTCAGCGAACAGCAAAAATTTTTCGGAAAGGTATATCGATACTTCATTACCGTGGAGCTCGATACAGGTGAGAAAATGAAAATCGGTGAAGTGATTTTTGGCGTAAAAACACTTTCGGAGGTGCCGGCGACGGGGGATATTTCCACCGTTACGGATAAGACGGACAAAATAACGAAGGACTGCGCCTTTGTATGCATAGAGGGAAAAAGATTTGACGGGCACAGCTTTGCGCAGCAGGCCGTTGACGCAGGCGCGGCTGTGGTCATAACCCAACGGGACTTGGGCATAAAGCGGCAGATAATCGTTGACGATACGAGGAAAGCCTATTCCCTTATGTGCGCAAATCTTTTCGGCAGACCGGCGGAAAAGCTCAAGCTTATCGGTGTGACGGGAACAAACGGAAAAACCACCACATGTTTCCTTTTGAAGGGAATACTTGACGCCAACGGCGAAAAGACAGGCCTTATCGGCACGGTGAAAAATATGGTGGGGGATGAAGAATACCCGGCTAACCTTACAACACCGGACCCCATGGAGCTCCAGGAGCTTTTTGCAAGGATGGTGGAGGCCGGATGCAAATACTGCGTGATGGAGGTCTCATCCCAGGCTCTGTCACAGCAGAGAGTTTACGGTATGCGGTTTGAGGAGGCCATATTCACAAACCTTACCCGTGAGCATCTGGACTATCATGGCAGTTTTGAAAATTACAGGGAAGCAAAGCATATCCTGTTCACTCAAAGCAAAACGGCAATAATAAACGTGGATGATGGAAGCGCCGAAAGCATGGTGGAGGGCACGGACTGCAAGGTCATTACCTTTTCAACCAAAAGAGATTCGGCTCACTATACGGCAAAGAATATAAATCTCAAGATATCCGGCGTGGAGTATGAGCTGGTGGCTCAGGGGATAATCGGCAGGGTGCATTTCAAGGTTCCCGGTCTGTTCTCGGTCTACAATTCAATGGGCGCGGCTATATGCGCGGTGGATCTGGGCATACCCTTCAAGTCGGTGCTCAGCGCAATGGCGGAGCTCAGGGGGGTCCCCGGCAGGATGGAGATAGTCCCAACGGATACGAACTACACCGTCATAATAGACTATGCCCATACGCCAGACGCCCTTGAAAACGTTATAAAAGCAATCAAGGGGACGGCCATGGGCAGAATAATCACGGTGTTCGGCTGCGGCGGAGACAGGGACAGGACAAAGCGCCCTATAATGGGAAAGATCGTTACGGAGATGTCGGATATAGCGATAGTGACCTCGGACAATCCGCGCAGCGAGGACCCGGAGGCTATTATAGCCGACATTGTAGCCGGTATCACAAGATCCAGAGCTACGGTGTACACTGTGCCTGACCGAACACAGGCGATCGAAAAAGCCCTGAATAAAGCAAAGGCAAACGACGTGGTGCTTTTAGCGGGAAAGGGCCATGAGACCTATCAGATACTGAATACAGGCAAGATACATTATGACGAAAGGGAAATAGTGGCGAACATACTCAACAAAAAATAAAAACAGTTAGGAGTTGCGGTATATGGGCGTTTCGACGTTTAACAAAAATCACTTCAAACTGTGCAATTCATCAGTTGCGATAGCCGGCTGCAACAAGGCGGATATGTTAAGGCTTATGAAAGCTGTCATCAACTATCGCAACCTTAAGGAAAGAGAACTCTTCAGCCCGGAGGGCAGAACTTGCAAAACGGCAAAAATCATGGGCTTCAACATCGACGACTCGGACTGCGATTTTGAATATATGTGCTGCCGGGAGCCTTTTATTACTGTCATTGACGATGTGACCGCAGACAGCGGCGCGCCGGGTACGGAATATTTAAGGCTGAGAAAAAAGCTCGAAATCATAGGCCGAAGCCTTGCCGGTCAGCCCATAGTTATCAACGGAGACCGGGATAGACTGAAAGACCTGCACTCCGGCAACAATATAATCTATTCTTACGGAATAGAGAACCAGTACAGCAGGTTCAAGGCCTACGATATCTCGTGGCTTGCTCACGGAAGCAGTTTTTCCGTTGACTGCGGCGGTGAGGAATACAGGATCACCGTGCCCGTCAGGGGCAGGAACGGAATATACGGAGCCTTGGCCGCGTTCACTGTGGGCTGCCTTTACGGGATAGACCCCCGGGTCACGGCAGGAATAATTGAAAACAGGAGCTGAAAAATTTTGAACACGATAGCAATTATCAGCATTGCAGCGGCGGCTGCCTTCTTAGTTACGGCGTTACTCGGTTTTGCCTTTATACCGTGGCTTCACAAGCTTAAATTCGGTCAGACCATACTGGATATCGGTCCCAGCTGGCACAAGAACAAACAGGGCACACCCACAATGGGCGGCTTTATGTTCATAATCGGCACCGTTGCGGCCATTGCCGTTGCTCTGGTCACGGATAAGCTCACCGGGGGGAATATAGTCGTTGGTGGCTATGCCGTACCGGATGAACTTAAGATAAAAATCTTCGGCGGTCTGATAATGGCGCTGTGTTTCAGCCTTATCGGCTTTATTGACGATTACATCAAGGTGGTCAAAAAAAGAAATCTCGGCCTGACCGAGCGGCAAAAGACGGTTTTGCAGATACTCGTCTGCATCGGCTACCTTATCTGCCTGTTCAAGTCCATGAACGGTACGCCTTATATGTTCATCCCATTTGTGGGCAACGTAAGGATGGGCTGGTTCTTCTGGATATTCGGTATCTGCGTGATATACGGCACGGTCAATGCCGTCAACTTTACCGACGGCGTGGACGGCTTGTGCTCAGGCGTTACGCTTACCGCGGCGGTGTTCCTCGGCGTTATCGCCGCGATGAGGAGCCTTTTCGGTGTCAGCCTTATTTCCGCCGCCCTCGCAGGGGGCTGCGCAGGTTTTCTTGTCTGGAACAAAAATCCGGCAAAGGTAATGATGGGCGACACGGGTTCCATGTTCCTTGGCAGTATGGTCATAGCGATATCATACGCTTTGGGATGTCCGCTGATATTGCTGCTCGTCGGCATAATATATGTTATTGAAGGATTATCTGACGTTATTCAGATAGGCTATTTCAAGATTACCCACGGCAAGCGCATCTTCAAAATGGCGCCCATACATCATCATTTTGAAATGTCCGGCTGGTCCGAAAAGAAGATAGACGTGGTATTTTCGCTTGTCAACGTTTTGGGCAGCCTGATAGCCGCGGCTCTGATGTACTTTGGGGGATACGTTCAAAAATAAAGCATTCTTACTAAGAGGGGGAGCGTGACATTATGGAAAAAAAGAAGAAAAGATCCAACATATTGGGCTTTATCACCATTGCGAACGGGAGTATCGATATGTGGTTCTGCATCCTTGTGATAATACTGCTGGGGATAGGCCTTGTTATGATGTTTTCCGCGAGCTACGCTTCCGCTATGGATAAATTCGGCAAACCGCTGTACTATTTCAAACGTCAGGCAGGCTTTGCCGCCGCCGGTCTGGCGGCCATGTTTCTAATGTCGAAAATACATTATAAAACCCTCAGAAGATTTTCAAAGATAGCGCTGTTCGTGTCTATCGTTTTGCTTATAGTTGTCCTCTTTTATTATGTAAAGATCCCGGAAAAAGAGGAGTTTAAACGCTGGATGAAAATACCCGGCACATCCATAACCTTCCAGCCCTCGGAGATCGCCAAGCTGGGACTTATATGGTTCCTGGCCTGGAGCCTTGAATATAAGCAGTACCAGATACGCCAAAAGGATTGGAGGCTGCTGATCGTCTACTGTGCCCTGATAGCTTTTATGTCAGGACTTGTGTATATGGAAAACCACCTTTCCGGCGCTATCCTGATCTTTGCTATAGGCATAACGATGACGTACATGGGCGGCTTTAAGAAGCGCTGGTACATTATCGGGGCGGTAATTATAGCGGCTGTTGCAGTCATCGCCGTGGTGGAGAGGGAACACCTCCCGGACAGGATCGAGGCGAGAATAAACGGCTGGCTGGATCCGGACTATGATCCAATAAACGCGCGCTGGCAGATAAATCAGTCGCTGAGAGCTATAGGCTCGGGCGGTTTGTTCGGAACAGGTCTGGGGCAGTCAAAGCAAAAGCATCTGTATCTGCCGGAACCCCAGAACGATTTTATATTCGCCATAGTCTGCGAGGAGCTGGGCTTTATCGGAGCGATGGTGATAATGCTCCTGTTCGTGGCTCTGGTCTGGCGCGGTTTTGTGATAGCCTTGAATTCCGATAACAAATTTGCGGGACTTATGGTCGCCGGAATAATGTTCCAGATAGGTTTCCAGACAGCTCTGAACATCTGCGTTGTTACCGGAGTTATGCCGAACACGGGAATAAGCCTGCCCTTCTTCAGCTACGGAGGCACATCTCTGCTGATGATACTGGCGGAGATGGGTATGGTGCTTTCGGTTTCCCGGTCGTCAAAAATCAACAAAAACAACCTGCTGTAACGGTGGTAATGGAGGATGAGCTATGCTTAACGGCAAAAAGATACTTTTCGCCACGGGCGGAACAGGCGGACATATCAATCCCGCTTTGGCGGTGGCAGGGCTTATAAGGGAAAAATACCCGGATTGCAAGATCCTTTTTGTCGGAACAAAGGAAAAAATGGAGTCAAAACTTGTTCCTGCCGCCGGCTTCGATTTTAAAACGATAGATATATCAGGCTTTCAACGTAAGTTGAGCCTTGAGAACATAAAAAGGAATATAGGCACTTTGAGCAAGCTCCTCAGAGCCTCCTCTCAGGCAAAGAAGATCCTGCTTGAGTTTGAGCCGGACGTGGTAGTGGGGTTCGGGGGATACGTCAGCGGACCTGTGCTGAGGATGGCGGCAAAGCTGGGCATCAAAACAGCCATCCATGAGCAGAACGCCTACCCGGGAGTGACTAACAAAACTCTTGCAAAGTACGTTGACAGGGTGATGCTTACGGTGGAGGTCGCCGGGGATCTGATAGATTCAAAAAATCCCTGCGTGCTGACGGGTCTGCCCATAAGGGGGGAGATCGTTTCGGCGGACAGGGATTTCGCAAGGGCGCAGCTGGGGCTTGACGAGCGCCCCATGATACTTTCCATGGGGGGCAGCCTCGGCTCCGAGGCAATAAACAAGGTCATGACCGAGCTTATCGCAGAAAAGTGCCCGGAGCATAAATATCACTTTTATCACGCCATGGGTCAATACGGGCTGTGGGTGCCGGATAAGCTCCGTGAACTGGGGGTTGACCCGGATAAAGAAGAGGACGTAACTGTAGTCGAATACATAAACAACATGGATGTCTGCCTTGCGGCGGCTGATCTTGTCATCTGCCGCGCCGGAGCAAGCTCCCTCAGCGAGATAGAGGCTCTGGGCAAGCCGTCCATACTTATTCCTTCGCCAAACGTGGCGGAAAACCATCAGTATCACAACGCCATGGCTCTGGTCAATAACGGGGCGGCGGCGATAATCGAAGAAAAGAATTTGACCAAAGAGACTTTGACAAAAGAATTTGACAAGCTTATGGAGAACCCCGATGAGTTGCGCAAGATAGGCGAAAACGCAAGAAATCTCGCCATATACGACGCAGCGGAAAAAATATGCGGCGTCATAAAAGAGCTTGCCGAGGAATAAAAAGGTAACTAAAAGCACCCCCTACACATATTATGGCAGAGAGTGAAGTTGTTCCTTGCTGTCATTGTATTGAAAGGGTGGGTGTGATGAGTAATTTGATAATCAAAGGCGGAAACAGGCTGAGGGGTGAAGTGAGGGTCCAGGGAGCAAAGAACAGTGCGCTCCCTATATTGGCTGCCTGTGTTGCCAGCGGAGGAATAAATGTTATTGACAACTGTCCTCAGCTTACCGATGTGTCCGCCACATTAAAGATATTGACTTATCTGGGCTGTAAGGTCTCCCGTGATAAAAATACCATAACAGTTGACGCTTCGTGTGTAAACAGGTATGATATACCAAGGGAGCTTATGCACGAAATGCGGTCGTCCATAGTCTTTTTGGGGCCGCTGCTTTCAAGGACAGGCAGAGCAGAGCTGTACACTCCCGGCGGCTGTGAGATCGGGCTTCGGCCTGTTGATCTGCATATTTCCGCCATGCAGCAGATGGGTTCGGATATTGCGGAGGAATTCGGCCGTATAGTTTGCGGATCCGAGGGCAGACTGCATTCGGCGAACATTTCGCTTTCTTTCCCCAGCGTGGGCACCACGGAGAACATAATCATTGCCGCCTCCACCGCGGAGGGAACAACGGTGATAAATAACGCCGCCAGGGAGCCGGAGATCTCCGACCTTGCGGATTTTCTCAATAAGTGCGGAGCTGATATCAGAGGTGCGGGGGAGAGCACTGTGGTCATAAACGGGGTAAAAAAGCTCCACGGCACGTACCACAAGATCATTCCCGACAGGATAGTCGCCGCAACATACATGATAGGGGCGGCTATCACAGGGGGAAACATTACCCTGAGAGAAACTACGCCTGCCCACCTGACGGCTGTTTCGGATATATTTGAAAAATCCGGCTGCAGGATCCGGACGGAGGGAGACAGCATAAATATCTCCGCCCCAAAGATTTTGAAAACGGCGGGGACTATACGCACAATGCCGTATCCGGGCTTCCCCACGGATATGCAGGCGCCGGTTTCAGTTATGGCGGCTGTTTCCAGGGGGACTACTTTCATAATCGAAAGCATATTTGAAAACCGTTTTAAACATATCGGCGAGCTAAACCGCATGGGCGCAAACATAAAGGTGGACGGCAGGATGGCCGTTGTGGAGGGCGTTGAAAAGCTCTGCGGCACAAAGGTTTTCTCGCATGATCTTAGGGGAGGGACGGCCATGGTTCTTGCCGGTCTGGCGGCTTATGGCGAGACCCTGGTGGCCGAAACAGAATATATAGACAGAGGTTGTCAGGATATAGAGGGAGACTTAAGAACGCTTGGCGCGGATATACACAGAGAAAACATTTGATGAGGGACGGAACTGTAAGGAACAGGGCGGATATGCGGAAAGGAAAAGTTATGGACGACAATCAAAGACGCGACTCAAACAGCAAATTCATCAGGAGCAGCGATCCTGATTTTTATATTCCCAGCAGCAAAAGGCCGCAAAACAGGAATAACGATGATGCCGGACGCAGTCGGCAGCAAAACGCCCCTTCGGGGAAGAAAGCGCCTGCCGGAAAGAAAAAGGCTTCAGGCAGAAAAAACAGCAAACCTCCATATGCCGGCAAAAAAATCCCAAAATCCGGGAGACCGGCAAGCTCATCTGAGGACAGGAATATAAAGCGCCAGCCCTACGGGGGCAGCAAGCGCAGTATTCCCGACGAGGAGTACCGTCGTTATATGTATCAGCTCCGTAAAAAGCAGGTTATGAGGAACAGGATCATAGCCGGAGTGGTTTTGGCGGTGCTGATAATATCGGCGGTGGTCTTTTCCCTGTCGTTGACCGTATGGTTCCCGATACAGGAGCTGGTGGTGAATACCAACGACTCGGCATATTCCGTAACCGAAATAAAACACGCCAGCAAAGTAAGCTTCGGTTCGGACAATCTGCTCAGATGCGACCTTGAAAAAGTGGAGAAAAACATAGAAACGGTGCTGCCCTATGTGGGTAAGGCCTCCGCAAAGCGCAAGCTGCCCAACACATTGATCGTGGATGTGGAAAAGACGGCTGCGGTGGCGGCGGTGGAGAACGGAAGATTTGTGCTGCTTGTGAACGAGGAGGGTAAGATCCTCCAGCAGATGGCTGAGGTGCCCTTTGACTTAAAGCTCGTCAAGTACGGCAAGCTTAACCAAACCGCCGTGGGCGAGATCGTTTCATCCGAAAACGGCGTACCTGTTTCCGTCTATGTGAGCCTTGTCAAGGCCATGCGTGAAAACGGACTAAACGATATAACCGTTATTGATATCTCCGTTCCTGATAATATCACCCTCAACTATCAGGACAGGATAGAGATCAAGCTGGGCAAGGCTGAGGATATAAACATAAAAATAGGCGTGGCGGTAAAGGCGATCACCGAGGAGGATGAAAAGTACAGTACCGTCCAAAAGGGCACGCTTGATCTGACATACCCGTTGGGCGAGGCGCATTTTGTTCCCTATGTGGAAAAAGAGGAAACGACTTCTGATACCGAAGAAACTACCGTTACCAGCGTTTTTGACTCGCCCCTCAAGCCTCCGGAGGATGAGGAAGAAAACGACGGTGAAGAGGATGACACCCAAAAGACCACCGAAAAGAAAAAAGAAAAAACCGCCTCGGAAGACAGTACTGAAAAGAAAACCGAAAACAGGGAAGAAAAGACCACCGAAAAAAGAGAGAGGGAAAAGACCACGTCTGAAGAAAACGGTGACAACGAGCGTGAAAATAACAGAAGCGAGGAAGAAAATTAACGCCCGGCAACCTGAATAGGCAGTTATAGACAACAATAATCGGGAAAATCAACAAAACTATGTAGAAATTTTTTACTTGTATTTTTTCCATCTTTATGATATTATGATTTAGTCTATTGGTATATCATAAAGATATATGCATACAGGAGGCGAAATATATGGCTTTTGCTATTGATAATGATTTTGAAAGCGCCGTGCAGATAAAGGTCATAGGTGTCGGCGGCGGCGGCGGAAACGTAATAAACAGAATGGTTGAATCCGGCCTTCAGGGTGCGGAATTTATTGCCGTTAATACGGACAAGCAGATTTTGGCCCATTCACAGGCCACTCATAAGATCCAGATCGGCGAAAAGGCCACCCGCGGCCAGGGCGCCGGCGGAAAGCCCGAGATCGGCGCCAAGGCTGCCGAAGAGAGCAGAGATACCATTGCCGATATCCTTAAGGGTACGGATATGGTCTTTATCACTGCCGGTATGGGCGGCGGAACGGGAACCGGCGCGGCTCCGGTTATTGCCGAGATCGCAAAGGAACAGAACATACTCACCGTTGGCGTTGTCACAAAGCCCTTCAAGTTTGAGGGCAGGATGCGTATGAACCAGGCAATCAACGGTATTGCAAAGCTTGCTGAGAATGTGGACAGCCTTATCGTCATCCCCAACGACCGTCTGCGTCTTATAACCGACCAGCGTCTTTCCATGGCTCAGGCTTTTGCCATGGCGGACGAAGTTCTTCTTCAGGGCGTCAAGAGCATCTCCGAGCTTATTAAAGTTCCCGGTTTCATCAACCTTGACTTTGCGGACGTTACCAGCGTCATGAAGGATGCGGGCTACGCTCACATGGGCGTGGGCAGAGCCTCCGGCAAAGAAAAGGCAAAGACAGCTGCCGAGGCAGCCGTTTCAAGCCCCCTGCTGGAGACCTGTATTTCCGGCGCAAAGGGCGTCATTATCAGCATCAATGCGTCTGAGGACGTTGATCTTATTGACGTTGAGGATGCAGCGGAGATCGTTACCGCTCAGGCTCATCCCGACGCAAATATCATCTGGGGCGTTTCATTTGATCCCAACCTTGAGGACGAGATGGTCATCACTGTTGTCGCCACCGGATTTGACAGCAACAACAAACCCGAGAGCCCCGCAAGGTCTACCACCGCTTTCTCGGCGGCTACCTTTGCCACAAGCAAGGATGTTCTCACCAGCGTTGCCAAGGCGGCTTCCGGTTCTTCCCAGTCGGCTCAGCCCCAGCAGCAGACTCCTCCGGTGAAGGAGAGCGTTTCATCCTACTCAACTTCCTCTTCCTATTCAAATCCTCCTGCGGACGATTATAATCCGCAGATCTCCGATCCTCTGGCAGATATGCCCGAGCCGCCCCAGCGCGGAGGCTACTCAAGCCAGAATCAGAACCGAGGCGAGTCCGGTTCCGGCTCATATACGCCGCCTTACAGATCCATCAGAGAGCAAGAGGAAGAATTTGACGATGACGGCGATGATGCCTTTACCGTTTTCCTTGACAAGATCCACAGGAAAAGAGATAAAAAATAATAAATAACCGTATTTCAGGCTGTATTCAGGAGCTTTTTGGTTCCTGAATACAGTTTTTTCGTTTTTGGAAAAAATTTTTTAATTTATATAATGGCAGATATTGAATTTGTGTACATTTTGTGGTATTATAAAATTGACTATCGATATGTGGTATTTTGTCCAGATATTTCAAGCAACTGACATTTTTATATAAAGTATGAAATATTTGGGCTCTTTTGAGGCGATCATACTTTACAGGGGGCATTAAAATGGGCAGAGATTATAAAGAGGAATTTGATAAAAGAGTTTATTTTATAAGAGACCTTCTCAAAAAAAGCGGAGCTGAAGGTATAGTTTACGGAAACAGCGGCGGCAAGGATTCAGTCCTTGTGGGGATCCTCTGCAAGGCCGCCTGTGAAAATACGGTGGGGCTTATTATGCCATGCTCAGCCAACAGGAATTACGGGATCGACACGGAGGACGGCCTGGAGGTTGCGGCAAAATACGGAATAGAGACTCGTGTAGTGGATCTTTCCCCTGTCAAAGAGTCTGTTGTTGCTCAGCTGGACGGTATTACGGAGCTTAATAAGGGCGCCCTGACCAACATCGCGCCACGCCTGCGCATGACCACCCTTTACGCTGTGGCCGCAAGCGAGAACAGACTTGTGGCCGGCACAGGCAACAGGAGCGAATACTATGTGGGCTATTTCACCAAATGGGGCGACGGCGGTCACGATTTTAATCCGATTTTTGACCTCACCGTCAGGGAGATATATGAATTCCTGAGGTTTCTTGAAGCTCCGGAGTTTATCATAAACAAGGCGCCTTCAGCCGGGCTTTTTGACGGTCAGACGGACGAGGGCGAGATGGGTTTCAGGGACGAGGAGCTTGACGAATACCTGCTTAGCGGTAAAGCGAATGAAGATGTCCTGAAAAAAATAGACCGTCTCCACAGTATCAGTGAACACAAGAGAACCGGAGTTGCAAGATACGGCGAGTTAAAATAAATACAGCGGAGGGGAACGAAAAATGAAAACGATATTTAAGAAAGCCTTGGCGGTGATCATGTGTATCGCGGTCACTTTTTGCGTGGCTCCCGCCTCCGGCGTTGCTCAGCTTGCGGTTGAGGCCAGCGCGCTGGGCGGAAACCAGAGTCAGGCTGTCACCTACAGCTTTGATTATCTCAACGGAACGTTGACGATCAAAGGCACAGGTGTGGCCAGTGATGATTCCTGGTCCGCTTATCAGGCGTCAAGAACCAAGAAGATCGTTATAAACGAGGGCGTCACGGGAATAGGAGCATCGCTTTTCAGTACAAAGGAGTATCCCATACTTGAATCCGTGTCCATCGCCAAAACTGTCAAGTCTATCGGGGAGAGCGCCTTTGAGGACTGCAAGATGCAGACAGTCAGCTTCCCCAACGGGACCGGACTTACGGAGATTGGGGAGCGCGCTTTCTCAAACTGCGGATTTACCTCCTTCAGTATTCCATACGGTATAAAGAAGATCGGTAAAGCGGCATTCTTCAGCTGCACGAGCCTTACATCGGTAACGATCCCTGCTACCGTTACAGAGATCGGAGATAACGCCTTTGCCGGTTGTACCTCCCTTAAAAATATAACTATCGGCGAAAACGTAACATCAATAGGGCAGGACGCTTTTTATTACACCGGTTACGCTTTCCAGAAGGCCAACTATGAAAGCGGCGTGCTTTACCTCGGCAAATATGTGCTGGGTTATGCCGAAAAGGATACCGTGGGCTATGATTACAGCGCAAAGAAATGTGTAGTAAAAGACGGGACCAAGGTAATTGCCGGCAATGCCTTTTCGGGCAACACCGTCATTGAAGAGGTTGTTTTGCCAAAAAGCCTTACCAATGTGGGCGAAGGCGCGTTCTATAACTGCCCAAAGTTAAAAACCGTCGATCTCTACCACACTGAAGCCGAGTGGAAAACGGTAAATATCGGCGCAAATAACGATCCCCTCATAAATGCTGAAAAATATTACGATTATAATCCCAACGGCGTAAAGAGCATCGTGGTAAAAACCTACCCGGAAAAGCTGAATTATTTTCTCTACGATAATCTGGATACAACAGGACTTACTATTACCGTAAATTACTTTACCGGCAGCCCGAAAACCGTTTCCTCCGGTTTTGTCTGCGATCCGGAAATGTTTGAAACAGTGGGTCAGCAGACAGTAACAGTGTACTATGACGGCAGAAGCACGAGCTTTGAAGTGTCGGTTGCCGCGAAGCTTGAGAGGATAGAGGTTGCCAACAATAATCCCAACAAGCCTTACTGGGAGGGGGACAGCTTCGATAAAAGCACAGTTGACGTGACCGCTTACTATAACGACGGTTCATCCAGAATACTTGCCAACAACGAATACACCTTTGCGCCGCTTGTATTTGAGACAGACGGCCAGAACACCGTGACCATAAGCCATGAGGGTATGACAGGCACGGTCAACGTGAACGTCAGAAGACTTTTGCTCGACTATATTAAGGT
>CAMOTT010000019.1 GCA_946626015.1 uncultured Clostridia bacterium
TTAAAGACGCCGATTTCAGTTACGTTCTCCTGCTCATGGGACGGCGATATAACCGAAAACACCGCAGCCCTGGCCTTTTCGGAGCAAAGCGCAACGATAAGGCAGCCTGCCAGCACAATAATAATACACACAAAAACCCAGAGCATGGCGCGTCTGCGTTTCCCGGCATCAGGCGCCTTTGCCCCCCCAACGCTGTCGATTGGTATAACGTCCGCCTCCCCGGGAGGCACGCCTTTGTCGGAGGTATAGTCTATCAAAAGGCAGAACAACTGCGTAATGGCCTCTTTGATGAGGGATATTTTTTTCTCCCCGTCGTTTGCGAATATCTTCCTTACCCTTGCGGTGTTTTCGTTGGCAAGAGCCACGGCTATATATTTACCCTCTGTGCCGGAGACGCAGATATCGGATATTGCCACGCCTATCTCGGCGCCGCGGGCTTTTCTTGCCTCGTCAGCCGCCCGGGCAGTGTTGCCGCTGACTGTGTTGTCGTCACTGCCGATCTCCGTTTTGCAGGGTTCAAAGGAGATCAGGTTTTCTTTTACAAAAGCTGTCTGTTCAATGGCTGACTCAAATACATTTGCCAGCGCTGTGTCGGCAACGGCAATGCGCCAACCGTTATCTTTTATATTTGTGTAAAGGGTGAACATCCGGGTTTTATCGAGAAGGGTGTTTTGATCTGACGTTGACGGTTTGTTTTCTTCCGCTTTTGCCGAAGGAAAGACAAGGCCGTCAAGCGCTGCGTCGAGCAAGGGCTTGAGCTGTTCAAATCCAAGCTCTTTGTTTTGACCCGCAAGCTTAAGAAATGCGAACAAACCGTTTTTCAATATGCCGTCAAGTCTGCGGGCGTCAAGAGGAACAAGAACCAGATATCTGCTCTCCTCCCTGACGACAAAACCGTTAAAGATAAAATCCTCTGAGGGCATAACCGTTGAATTGACCGGCAGGAAAGCCATACTCTCCGCGATGTATTCGTTGCTGCCGTAAGACACCGCCTCGGAAAAGATCCTTTTATCGGTCTTGGCAAACCAGCCTGCGGATGAAATAAGCTCGTCCTTCTGGAGGGAATAAAGCTTTTTCTCCACCGCGACTACCGCGATGTCGCAGTCCCCGGAGGAGCTGTTCAGGGCATCGGTCAAAAAGCGGGGCTCCTCAAAGGCTTCAAACTCCTTTGAGTCTCCCATAAGAGCGGAAATAATCTTCTGAACTTTATTTTGCGTTGATACAGCAGCCTTGTTTTCTTTGGATAAAACGGAAAACAGTTTAAAATTCATAACTTACTCCTCCCTTCAATTATTTGATCGAACCTGTTTTTTGATTAGTCTTTATACCAACGTTCCGCGTCTTTGTAAGGGTTGGTTTTGCCCTTGGCGTCATACCAGGCCTGGGGATATCTCGGGTTCGGGTTTACAACTGTCCTTGAGGTATCGACCTCCGCCGACTCGCCATCGCGCACAAGCCTTGCAACTACTACAAGTCTGGCATCCTCAAAGTCATAAGAGCAGGTGGAAAGTGTGAGCAGTTTATCGTCTGTGTTAATATCAACGCCTGTGGAATAAAGCTTCCTTTGATCCAGGTGCTTGATATAATCCTCAAAATTCTTTGTGGTTTTGAGATTGTTGTAGAAGTAATAGAAGCAATAATCGTTATCGTCTTTTTCTTTTGAATTTGTTATAAACACCGCGTAGATCTTGCATTTATATTCCGCGTAAGGTGTGCTGAATTCAATAATGGGAGCTTTCTTGTAGCCGTCCACCGTCAGGTACTGTTCAAGCTTGCCAAAGATCAGATCGTCGCTTTCCATATTGTGCCCGAATATGGTGGTGTTGCGGTCAAGTGTCCTGAGGTTGTTTGAGGAAGATACAAAGGGGCAGCCGTAACGGGTGCTTTGCTTTTTGAAGTTCCTCCTGAGATAATACTCGTTGTCGTTGGCCTGGGCAAGGGCGCAATCCACCTCGGCTCCCGGGATCCTGATCCAGCCTGCGTAATCGCTGTTCTCCGCGTACCATTTGACCGCGCCGGGAAGTATTCCCTCCGGGAAATCCACGCCGGGATATTTTGCAATTTCCTCAGCCACGGAGATCTGCGCCTTAGTGCTGTTGTTCTCTTCGGACATATTCGAGATGTTCCTGTTTGCCTCGTGGGGTTCTATAACGTATATGTTTGCGAGTATTATAAGACAAACGATTATGGTTATGACCGAGATGACGAAGAATAATTTCCTGATCACTTCGCCCGTACTGTCTCCCTTTACGGGAATGGCGTTTGTAACAAGCCAGCCTTTAAAGCCCTTTTTCTTTTTGGGTCGTCTGTTCTCAGCAGGGCGGTTGTTCCCTACGGGCTGAACGTGGACTTCAGGCCTTTCTTCCATACGCCTGCGGTCAAAGTCAAACATATTATCCAGTTCGTTATCAAGTTTGCCGGTTGACTTGACAGGTTCTATGACTTCCGGTTCGGCAGTATCTTCAACCGGGGGCACTGCAAGCTCATCAAACACATCATAACCGTCTTCGTAGCCCTCATCATAATCATCGATCCGGATCACGAATTTTCCATCGGAGCCGTCCTCCCCTGCCTCAGGTACGGCCTCTCCGGTCTCCTCCTCAGCAGGCTTGTTCAGGGGCTCCGCATAGGGGTTCTGCATCACGTTGTCAAAGCTTTCCTCTTTGTCCGCCTCGCTGTCAAAATACAGCTCAGCGTGAGATTTGACCGCGTCCGTGAAAGAGGGCGTATTTTTAGCCTCGGCGGATCTTCTGTCCAGCGCTGCAAAGGGATCGTCCTTCTCAGGCAACGTCTCTTCGGGCTGCGTCTCCTCTGCCGGACTTATATTTTCATCCTTCGATTTCCCGTCCGACAGAAAATCGTCGTATTTTTTCATAAAATCATTAAGCCCGAGCTCCTCAAAGAGATTATCGAGCATATCGTCTGCGCTGTTATAATTGCCTTTGCTCTTATTATCACCGGACATAAAGATCAACTCCTCTCTATCTTGCTTAAACTAAAAATGATCATTCCGACGGATACCATTTTACAGCGTCTTTGTAGGGATTTGACTTGCCGTTTTTGTTGTACCAAATCTGGGGACGTCTGTAATCCGAGTTCAATTTTACTTGAGTTTCATCTATCTCTTCGCTCTCCCCGTCCCGTAAAAGTCTGGCAACGACCACCAGACGGGTATCAATATCTTTGCCGAAATCATAAGTGCAGGTGGAAAGGGTAAGCAGCTTATCGCTGGCGTCAACGCTTACACCTGTGGAATACAAAGCTCTCTGAGCCACCTGACTGAGATAACCGTTAAAGCTCGTGTCGCTGAAGGACGGCCTGATGTAGTTGAAGGTATAGCCGTTATCGTCCTTTGCCTCAACCGTTGTAACAAACACCGCGAAGATCTTCCATTTATACTCTTTTGTAAGGGTATCGAACTCGATTATGGGGCTTGATTTGTAGAACTCCGGATCCCTGTATTTGTGCAGCGGAGAAAATACCTGCTGATAGTCGTAGGTGGTGTGGCCGTAAAGCACCGTGTTGCGTTTAAAATTGTCAATGTCACAGCGGTAATCCATATACACGTTGCCATACCTTGTGTTCTTGCCGTAAATGTCGGTCTTGAGGTAGTGGGAATTGTCATTTCCCTGGACCACAAGGGTATCTATGGCGGTGTTGGGTATTTTGAGCCAGCCCACCACGTCGCTGTTCACAGCGTAGGCCGGTTTAAGCTTGTCCAGTATACCTGCCGGAAAATTCACGTTATCCATATTGACCGAAAGGTCGGTAAAGAGATTTTTACCCTTTAAAGCTGTTGATTTATTGTTGGTATCAAGCTCCTGTACCGACGTGCCGGGATCAACTTTCCCCCCATTGCCGGAATACTTGATAAAGGTTATCGCGCCAAAAGCGGTACAGGCTACGGTAACAGCCGAAAGCACTGCGCTCATAATAATCATTGACGGATCTTTTTTTGCCATAATAATTCCTCCGGATCTCAAATCAAATAATTTTTTCTAAATATTTGCGAACCAAATTCAATGCTCTGGAAGCGGAAACGTAACGGTTATACTCCCTGTCGTTCTCCCTGCCTGTTTCAAGCTTTTCCCAAACGGTTTTTTTACCGTCCGAAATTGCTATATAGACCAGACCGGCAGGCTTGTTCTCGCTGTCGCTGCCCGGGCCCGCAACGCCTGTGATCGAGATGCCAAGATCCGCTCCGCCGGTACGGCGAACGCCCTCAGCCATCTCGCAGGCAGTCTGTGAGCTGACCGCTCCGTATTGTTTAAGCGTTGCCTCAGAAACACCCAAAAGGTTCATCTTAATATCGTTTGAATAAGAAACGATACCGCAATCAAAGACCTCCGATGAACCGGGTATCTCCGTAAGCCTTTTTGCCGTGTAGCCTGCCGTACAGGATTCCGCTATGGCAAGCTTTTTATTATGTTTATGCAGCAATTCAACAACGCGCTGCTGAATACTGTCGTAATCTACTCCGTAAACGTATTTGCCCAGTCTTTTCAAAATATCTTCTATGACCGGTTTGCAAAGCTCCTCCGCTCTTTCCTCGCTCTCCGCGCCTGCGGTAACTCTCAAAAGAGCCTCCCCGTCCTTGGCGTAGGGGGCAACCGTGGGGTTAGGCAAATCCATATGATCCCGCGCAAGCTCCGCAAGGGCGCTTTCGCCTATCTCCATGGTGCGGATATTGTGGGAAACAATAGTGCCGGAGGAATATTTTTTGAGCAGCGGCTTCGCACAGCCCCTGAACATGGGGATCAGTTCCCGTGGCGGGCCGGGCAGGAAAATAAGACATTTTCCATTTTTTTCGATGGCGCCGCCGGGAGCGGTGCCGTTGTTGTTTTCAAACACAATGCCGCCAACGGGGAGCAAAGCCTGTTTAAGGTTGCTCTCGGGCATATCCATGCCCTTTTTCTCAAAATACCGCTTTATTTTTTCAGTTTGTTCTTTATTCTCCGCCAGCGGGCACTCCATGACCTCACAGCAAACTTCTTTTGTAAGGTCGTCGGGGGTGGGGCCCAGCCCCCCTGAGGTTATAACGATATCACTGCGCTTAAGGGCAAGGCGTATTTCTTCCGCCAGCCTTTCCCTGTTATCCCCCACCGAGCTGCGGTGCAGAACGGCTATGCCCATGGAAGCAAGTTCCTTTGACAAAAACTGCTCGTTGGTGTTCAGGATATCCCCCAGCAAAAGCTCAGTGCCCACTGAGATGATCTCGCAAGTATACAAAACTCAACTACACCTTTCAAAAATCAGGGATTTATGATAACCAGTTTTTTGTTCTCCACAGCCCTTGCTATAAGCTCATCACTGTTGAGCGCCTCTTCCGCTTTAAGCACAGCCTCCAGCTTCGGGCGAGTCCTCGGATGCTTGGGAGTAAAGACCGTGCAGCAGTCTTCATAGGGCAGGATCGAGATTTCAAAAGCCTCTATCTTCCTTGAGATAGCGATGACCTCACTCTTGTCCATACCGATGAGGGGCCGGAAAACGGGCATATCCACCGCCCTGTCTGTGCAGGCAAGGGCGTAGAGAGTCTGGCTTGCCACCTGACCCACGCTTTCGCCTGTTATAAGGGCGCCGCAATCCCGTTCTTCCGCTATGATCTCGGCGCATTTCATCATATATCTGCGCATTATTATTGTGAACAGATCCTCGGGGCAGTTATCAAGTATCTGCTCCTGTATCTCGGTAAAAGGCACAACCAGCAGGTTTATGCTGCCGCTGTATTTTGCCACCTGCTTGAGCAGGCTGTGCACCTTCATCTCGGCTCTTTCGCTTGTGTAAGGCGGCGAGGCAAAGTGTATCGCCGTGAGCCGAAGCCCCCTTTTTGCCATCATGTAACCGGCCACGGGGCTGTCGATGCCCCCGGAAACCAGAAGCGCCGCATTGCCCGCCGAACCGGAGGGCATACCCCCCGCGCCTTTGATCTGATTGCCGTGTATGTAAGCAAATCTGTCCCTTATCTCGACCATAACCGTGATATCCGGCTCATGGACGTCCACCACAAGATGAGGGAACTGCTCAAGGAGCTTTTCGCCCACCGCGCAGCAGATCTCGGGAGATTTGAGGGGGAACTTTTTGTCCGACCTCTTGGCCTCCACCTTAAACGTGCGCGCGCCGTTAAGCTCCGGGGCAAGATAATCCCCCGCAGAGCCGAGTATGGTATCCATATCCTTTGGAACCTCAAGCGCTCTTGAAAAAGCGGCTATGCCGAAAACCTTGGAGATCCTGTTTATTGCCTCGTCAAAATCCACGTCCTCGTTTTCGGGCTCCGCCATAATTGTGGATTGTGAGGGAACGAAAGTCCACTTGCCCAGAGGATTGAGCCGAAGCTTCATATTCTTTATGAGTATATCCTCAAAGGTCCGCCTGTTAAGTCCTTTTAACGCAAGCTCGCCGTTTTTAATCAAAATGATTTCTTTCATACTTCCTTTTAACGCTCCGCTTATTTTCTGTTTGGTCTTATAGTCTTTTTTATGCCCTTGATGCCCTCAAGGAGAAGATCCACCTCGTCCATGGTTGTAAACCTTGAAAAGCTGATCCTCAGCGCGCTTGAGATATGCCTGTCATCCAGACCCATTGCCTTGAGGACCCTGCTCTTTTTGCCCTTGGAGCAGGCTGAACCGCTGGAAACATAGACCCCCATATTTGAAAGATAGTTGAGCATGGGTTCGGAGTTTATGCCCATGACCGAAATATTTACAAGATAAGGCAGGGCGTCCGAAGGTGAGTTTATGTCAATGCCCTCTATCTCCGACAAAGCGTAGACGAAATAATCACGCAGGGATTTTACCCGTTCATTCGACCTTTCGCAGCCCGGTAAAGCCTCGGCCGCCGCGCCGAAAGCCGCAATAGCAGGCACAGCCTGCGTGCCGGGACGAACCTTGCCCTCCTGTGAACCTCCGTACAAGACCGGGGTCAATTTGACGCCGCGCCTGACGTAAAGAGCTCCGGCGCCCTTTATGCCGTGGATCTTGTGTGCGCTGACGGTCATAAGGTCAAAACCCGATGTTGCCGGTTTAAGGTTCATTTTACCGAAAGCCTGTACCGCGTCGCAATGGATAAGAGCCGGAGAACGGTTGGCTGTAACGATACGCTTTATGCTGCCCACAGGCTGCAGGGTACCGACCTCGTTATTTACCGCCATAAGGCTGACAAGTATGGTCTCGCCGTTTACGGCGGCGGCAATGTCTTTCTCGCTGACTCTGCCATAATTGTCCACCGGCAGCCGAACGACCTCAAAGCCCTGCTTTTCAAGCTGAGTCAGGGCCTCCTCGATGCTTGAATGTTCAACAGAGGAGCTAACTATTCTTCTCCCCCTGTGTCTCATTGCGTTGGCCGCTCCGAAAAGCGCAAGGTTGTTGCTCTCTGTTCCACCGGAGGTAAAAAAGACCTCTTCCGGCTTGCAGAACATTTTGTCCGCGACCTGTTTCCTTGCTTTTTCAAGTATATCCTCCGCCATAATACCGACCCTGTGCAGGGATGAGGGGTTGCCCCAATGGGAGGTAACGGCGTCATTTACAGCAGCTATCGCCTCTTTACACGGAGCTGTTGTGGCGCTGTTGTCAAGATATGCGTTCAATCAAGATACCCCCAAAAATCCATTACTCCGAATAAAGACTACTTTATTATACATCATTTATCCCCCGTTTGTAAATGTTAATTTTTATATTGTTACAATTTATTAATAAAATAACTACTTAAATCAAAAATTCATTGTTTCCAGTACCCATAATATGCGGTTTGAAAAATATCGAAACAAAAAAACATAGTTTTATGAGCAAAATAAATTTACAAAACCCGCCGATTTTGATATAATAAACAGGAAAAACTGTTCAAGGATGTGATTTTTATGACCAAAAAGCTTTCTGCGTTATTTATCGCTTTATTTCTGCTGTTTTCGTTCACCTTTATTTCCATCGCGGCAAGCGCAGACGTCAGCGTAAGCACCGTTTACGGCAAACCCGGAGATACCGTTACGGTTATTTTAAAGCTCAACAGCAACCCCGGCCTCGCCTGTCTCGGATTATTTGTTGAGTACGACAGCGCCTCGCTGGAGCTCAAGGATGTTTGTGACGAGGGTCTGCTGGGCGTTTCAGCAAGGTTCAAAGACCTTGGCGGCGGCAAATACTCCATGGCATGGGGCGATAAAGGCGAAAGGAACGTCTATTACAGCGAAACAGGCGAACTGGTTTCCCTCATTTTTAAGATATCGGATAAAGCCAAAGCAAGGAGCTACGACGTCAAGCTTAGCTATGACAGTAAATTTACCGATGACAGGGACGCAAATCCCGTTTCCGTCAACGCTGTAAACGGCGCGGTAGTTGTCTCGGAAAATCCCCCGGCCACTACCGCCTCCCAAAATCAGCCGGTCACAAATGTTCCCGGCAGCAGTCAGGGCGGCAATCAGGGTAATAGCCAAAGCGGCAGTCAGGGTAATAGCGGTCAAGGCAATAATCAAAGCGGCAGTCAGGGCAACGGTCAGGGCGGAAATCCGGCGATCATAAGCTCATCGCCCTACGTCGGTCAGGGAGAAGTAGTAGAAACCGTCACCGACAAAGACGGCAACATCATAACCCCCTCGCCCCGCGACCCCGCAGTCACCGTTACCGACAAGGACGGCAACGCGATATATTCATCCGGGGCGGAGAGCATAACAGATGAAAACGGTTCCGTTATACCCGAGGCAAACGAGCCCGGGCAGGAGGAAAAAGGCTTACAGGAAACGGATCCCGGCGCAACAAATTCCCGATCAAACGGCAAGCTGAAGGTCATCATAGTGATCGGGGTACTGGCCGCAGCATTCGTTGTGATCTTCCTGTGCGTTAAGAAGAAGAAAAAGGCATAAATCCAAATAAAAGAGCGGGGTTTTCTCCGCTTTTTTATTTTTTGCAATTAAAATTTATTTGAACGCGGTATTGCAATAATCTTCCAAGATATGCTATACTCAACGTAAGCGTATTTGTTAAAAATACCAATAAATCGGAGGTAAGAATATGGCAGAAAACAGACCGGTAGACATTGCAAAATCCATGGAAGCCATGGAGGAACACATCAACGACTGGCGCGATGCAACAAAAGGCAAGCAAAGGGGTATTTTTTCTTTTGATGAACTGTGCGCTTTAAAGCTCAGAGAGCTGAAAAAACGCATATATACCGACGTTGAGGCCACGCCGCCCTGGAAAATGCGCGAGTGCATTTACAAGGACGTGGGCGAGTACGAATACCTTTATGATGGTTGGAAGGATGTTGACGTCGGCGGCTCATGGGGCGGCGAAGGGTTAAGCGCCTTTTTCAAGAACTCCATTGATCTGCCGGAACGCTTTAAGGGCAAGAGAGTTACCCTTAACATTTATCTGGGCGGCGACTCCCTTATCTCTGTCAACGGCGTACCCTATCAGGGGCTCGATCCCTTCCGCAACTCCGTTTTGCTCACCGAATGCGCGCAGGGCAACGAGCATTATGATCTGGACATTGAGTCATATTACGTCTGGCACTCGAATGAATCAACGGTCAAAAAGGTCGAATGTTCTTTCATTGCGACCATAGACAAAGACATTGAGGACGCATACTGGGACGTTAAAGCTGTCTACAATGCACTGTTTATGCCTGTTTTGGACGATACCCTTTGCCAGATCATCCGCAAGGCTCTCAAAGAGGCTGTTTTCCGCATTGATTTTGATACACCCGACACAGACGTGTTCAAGCAGAGTCTGCTTGAATGCCGCGCCATACTTAAAGAGCAGGTTTACAACAACAAGAATTACGCCTCCGACGGCACCCTTGCCCTTGTGGGCAACTCCCACCTTGACCTTGTGTTTATGTGGGCTTATAAAGAATATGTAAGAAAACTGGGCAGGACCCACGCCACCATGCTCAGACTTATGGAGCAGTATCCCGATTTCATTTTCTCACAGAGCACGGCCGTGACATATGAGGAGATGAAAAACAGATATCCCGATCTTTTCCGGCAGGTCAAAGAGCGCATTAAAGAAGGGCGATGGGAGTATATCGGCGCCACATGGGTGGAACCGGACTGCAATATCATCTCCGGCGAATCCTTTGCCCGTCAGTTCCTTCACGGCATACGCTACGCCGAGGAGAACTTCGGCATAACCCCAAAAACCTGCTGGCTGCCCGACGTTTTCGGCAACGGCTACGCCATGCCCCAGATCATGAAAAAATCCGGCGTTGAATATTTTGTAACGCACAAAATGGGCATCTGGAACGACACGAACCCCTGGCAGTACCACACCTTCTGGTGGGAAGGCCCGGACGGTTCCCGCACCTTCTCCATCGTGCCGCCCACACACTTCATAGGCTCAATGGAGCCCGATTCCCTTAAAGTCAACTGGAGCAGATATTCCGACAAAACCACCATAGGCGAATCAATGTACTGCTACGGCTGGGGAGACGGCGGCGGCGGAGTTGACACGGAGATGCTGGAATACGTCAAGAGATATCACGAATTCCCCGGTCTGCCCAAGACCAAGACCAGCAAGATAGAGGACTCGCTGGCAAGGATGAAGGCCAAAGCCACAGAGACAAATATTCCCATCTGGAAGGACGAGCTCTACCTTGAGGAGCACAGAGGCGTCTACACCACAAAGGGCAAGCTTAAGAAAATGAACAGGTACTGCGAAAACCTTTACAGAGAGGTGGAGCTTTACAGCTTGATAGCAGGCATTTACGGTTACGCCTACCCTGCCGAAGAGCTTGAAAAGGGCTGGAAGATGATACTCACAAATCAGTTCCATGACTCCCTCCCCGGCTCTCACATCACTGAGGTTTACGGTCAGCTGCTTGAAATATATGACGAGATAGTGGCAATAGCGGAGCCCCTGCGCAAAAAGGCTCTTGACGTTATAGCTCAGCACATCAGCCCGGACGTTAAAAACGGCGCTCCCTTTGCCCTGTTCAACTCCCTTGCTGTCAGCGCAACTTCAAAGGTGGAGCTGCCCTACAAGGATGTTGATGTTTTCGACGAAAACGGTAAGAAACTGGCAACTCAGAGCTACACGAAGTTTGACGGCACAAAGGTGCTTGTGTTCGTGGCGGAGAACGTGCCCCCCGTAGGTTACAAAGTTTACTACACAAAGCCCTCCGCCGGCGAGCCGAAGGTCAAGGCTCTCAGCGCCGACTTTGTCGAAAATGAAAGATACAAGCTGGTTTTCAATTCAGCCGCTGAGCTTATATCCATCTACGACAAGAAAAACTCCAGGGAGATTCTGAGCGGCAAGGGCAACGTATTCCGTCTTTATGAAGATCTTCCCGGCAAATATGAGGCCTGGGATATAGTTGCGACTTACGTTGACAAGGAATTCACCACCGAGGACGGCAAGATCGAAGCAATCGTACAGGGCGACGTTTTCACCTGCGTGACCATCAGCAAAAAGATCATCAATTCCCTTATCAAGCAAAACATCATCCTCTACAATGACCTTGACAGGATCGATTTTGATACTTATATAGACTGGTATGAGCGCCGCAAACTTCTGAAGGTGGGCTTTGACGTTGACATCAAGGCAAAGCGCTTCACCAGAGATATTGCCTACGCCACCATCGAAAACTCCAACTACCGCTACAATTCCTATGACAAGGCCAAGTTTGAGGTCTCGGCTCACAACTGGATAGATATGTCCGATCCCGACTATGGTCTGAGCATACTCAACGATTGCAAATACGGCTTTGAGGTTGACAGGCAGCGCATGATAGTGACCCTGCTCAAGGGACCCATGAACCCCGATCCCGTGTCCGATATCGGCGAGCAATTCTTCACCTATTCCCTTTATCCGCACAAAGGAGATTGGAAGAACGCGGACACGTTGACAAGGGGACTTGAGCTCAACAATCCCATGACCCCCGTTGAGCTTGCAGGCGGAAACGGCAGCGACAAGGAAGGCTCCTTTATGTCCATCAACAGCGATGCCGTAACCCTTGAGGCTGTCAAAAAATGCGAGGACAGTGACGAGTGCATAGTGAGAATGGTTGAAAAGACCGGCAGAAGCGCCGATATAACCCTCACAATGTTCACCGACATCGAAGCGGCGGCGGAATGCAACATCATCGAGCGCGAGGATGAGGCGATACCCTTTGAGGGCAATAAAATACAGCTTAATATTAAGCCCTTTGAGATCAAGACCTTAAAGCTCAAGCTCAAATAAAACCACCATCAGCAACAAAAACAGAACCATCGGTTGGACCGGTGGTTCTGTTAATTTTTCAGGATATTATCGCTGTTTCGACCTTTTAAGACCGGCTCTTAATTGAACTCGCCGTTAAAATCAAGGAATATTGCTTCCTTGGTAAGGGTTTTGTTTGCGAAAGCCTGCACGGAGGCGGATTGGGGTATACCGTTCTTTTTAAGGTAATCCACAATATTGTTGAAGTAATCTATGTTGTTGCATTCCATTGCGGCGATTTCAAGCGCATACAAGAGTTTTACGTCAACGTCATTCAGTTTTTCAAGCAGAGTGTAACGCTTGAGCATCTCAAGCATTGAGGACTTGTTGTTCTTGAGCAGGTAGGTTATGAGCGCCTCCCGGTCAACATTTGTAACAAACGAATTTTTGTACCTGTAGGCGCTGTATATGCCCGACGCCTTATTATAATCCTTGCTCATTCTGCATATATAAAGACGCATCTCGGTAATGGCGCCGTCATCCGCGTTTTCGCCTTTGCAAAGATCAATGGCCTGTTCCAGCTTGCCCATCCTGACCATTGTCCTTACACCGTATCTGATATAAAGATTTATCTTTTCCGGTGAAGTCTCATACAGTTCTTCAAACAATTCCAGCTGTTTTTCATCCGGCTGTTTGGTCTGAGCCGCCATTTCAAGCTTGCTGATCTCGAACATAAACCCTGAATACTCGGGATGAGCCTGTTTTGTCTGATCTATCTCCGCGCAAAAAGCGGCAAAATCTCCATTGAGGTATTTTTTCTTGATACCATCAATGAGTTCCTGCGTCTCCTTGCAGGCATTGGCGCGTTCAACAACTGCGAGTAGCCTGCTGTCGGTAAGCCCGTCAAGGCTCATATGATCCTCGATATGCTCCAGAGCGGACTGAGAGCCGAAATACTTTTCTCCGCTTTCGATATATTTTACAAAAGTATTTCTGCCCGCTTCGATCTCCACTCCCAGCGTCGGCAGCGTGGAGTTTAAGTTTACCGCGCGTTTGCTTGCCTCCGAATAACGTGTTACCGCAGAAAAATATGCGCCGACCTTGCTGTACCAATCCCCCATTTCAACTGATCTGACAACATAAAGATTCATAAAAAGCAGATATCCGCTGAACAAGGTAACCAAAACGAAGAAGATCATGGCAAACATCGAAGTCGCGGTGTTTTTGATACTCTTTGCAACCATTTGGGGATCCGGCACAAAGTCATCTCCCAAAAAAGGCAGCGGCTTGCCCGTAACAAAATCCTTGCCCTCCACTTCTTCTATATTCTCTATGGGTTCCTGAATAGGTTCCTGATAGTCCATTCGACCAACCTTCCTTATAAAAGCCTTTATTCTGTAGTTATTATATCAAACACCGCTGATTTTTTCAATGTAATTTTTTAGTCACTGTTTATTATTGTATGTTAATTGGGAAAACAATGTATTGTAACAGAGACTGAAATAGTGTATAATCAGTAGTGTTGAATGTTTTCGCAACTATTATTTTGAAAATGAACGGAGGTTTTTTCTTTGGCTAAAAACTGCGCTGTTATCCTTGCCGCCGGCGAGGGAACAAGAATGAAATCTACAAAACCTAAGGTTCTGGCCGAGGTGCTGTTCAAGCCCATGATAGACTGGGTTATAACCGCTGTAAAAGAAAGCGGCGTTGACGATATTTGCGTTGTGACCGGGCACATGAGCGAGCTTGTCTGCTCGCATCTTGACGAGGATATCAAAACCGTCCTTCAGACCGAGCGGCTCGGAACCGGCCACGCGGTGATGCAGGCAAAGGATTTTATGGAGAAATATTCCGAAGGCAACGTCCTTATCCTTGCGGGCGACGCTCCCTTGATGGACAGCGAAACCATCGGCGCCTCTCTTAAATCTCACATTGAAAACGGGAACTCCGCCACAGTCATCTCCGCAAAGGTTCCCAACCCCTTCGGCTACGGCAGGATAGTCCGTGGCGGCGACAAAGCTCTGGAGCGCATCGTTGAGGAAAAGGAAGCCTCGCCGGAGGTACAGCTTATAACGGAGGTCAACTCCGGAGCTTATTGGTTCAACGTCAAGGCTCTGCTGGATTCACTGGGCAGGATAACCGTCTCAAAGGTCAAAAAAGAGTATTACCTCACCGACGCCATTGAGATAATCAAAACCGCCGGACAAAAGGTGGACGCATTTGAGGCGCTCAACGACAAGGTGGTTTTAGGAGCAAACACACGGGTACAGCTCCTTGAATTGAACGAAATAGCCCGAAAGGATGAGCTTACAAAGCATATGCTCAACGGGGTCTCCATCCCCTGCATCGACGGAGTTATAATCGGCCCCGGCGTTGAAATAGGCGCCGACACCGTCATACTCCCGAACACTATAATAAGGGGCAGAACAGTGATCGGCAAGGATTGCGAAATAGGCCCCGGTTCCCTGCTGGAGAACACCACTGTGGGCGATTTCAACACCCTGAACAGCGTACAGTCATTTAACGCCACGGTGGGCAGAGGCTGCGAGATAGGCCCCTTCGTCCGCCTCAGACCCAACACTGTTATTGGCGACGACGTCCGCATAGGAAACTTTGTTGAAATTAAAAATTCCAATATCGGCAGCGATACAAAAATCTCTCATCTGACCTATATCGGCGATTCCGATTTTGGCGAAAATATAAACGTGGGCTGCGGCTGCGCCACCGCCAACTACTCAGGCAACGCCAAATTCCGCACGGTTGTGGGCGACAACGCCTTCATCGGCTGCCACACCTGCATGGTAGCTCCCGTCAATATCGGCGAGGGCGCTTACACCGCCGCAGGCACCACCGTAACAAAGGATGTGCCCTCCGACGCTCTGGTGCTTTCACGTATAAATCAGGTCATCAAAGAGGATTGGGTAAAGCGCAAAAATCCTTATAAAAAGAAAGAAAAATAAACCTGAAAAGGCGCTTGACAAGCTGTGCGATTACATGATATTCGCACGGCTTGTTTTGTGCAAAACGAAAAAACGATCCTGTATTTTGCGGCGTTATAATGGCCTTTTTTGTTGATAGTGAACATAAATAGGTTATATTTACGACTATATTGGTAAACTTTTTGGTTGCAATTTGACAGATTATAATGTATAATGTAAAAGGGAAACATTGTAATAGCAATATTTTCAGGTGTCCTCTGCGTTGTTCCCTTTAATTTCGTTATTCATAACGGCGGAGCTGCACGCATAAGGTACCAAAGGAAGGAGTTTAAATTATGGCAGAATTAACAAAGAACAAATCCGTTCTTGCATGGATCGAAGATAAGATCAATCTTGTAAAGCCGGACAAAGTAGTCTGGATCGACGGTTCAAAGGAGCAGATCGAGGAGCTGCGCGCGCAGGCGTGCTCAACAGGCGAGCTTACCAAGCTCAACGAGGAAAAACTCCCCGACTGTTATCTCCACCGCACAGCGGTCAATGACGTTGCCCGTGTTGAGCACCGTACTTTCATCTGCACAAAGACGAAGGAAGAAGCAGGCCCCACCAACAACTGGATGGAGCCCGATGAAGCGTACAAGATGCTTTACGATATCGCAAAGGATTCCTACAAGGGGCGTACAATGTACGTTATCCCCTACTCCATGGGTCCGGTAGGCTCTGTATTCTCAAAAATCGGCATTGAGCTGACAGATTCAATATACGTCGTTCTCAACATGGTCATAATGACCCGAGCCGGCAAAGCTGTGCTTGAGGCTTTGGGCGACTCTGACGATTGGGTCAGAGGTCTCCACTGCCGCTGTGAGATCGATGAGGAAAAGCGCTACATTTGCCAGTTCCCCCAAGACAATACCATCATCTCCGTAAACTCCGGTTACGGCGGAAACGTTCTGCTGGGCAAAAAGTGCTTTGCTCTCCGCATTGCCTCATATCAGGGCAAAAACGAGGGCTGGCAGGCTGAGCATATGCTTATCCTCGGCCTTGAAAATCCCAAGGGTGAGATCAAGTACGTTTGCGCCGCTTTCCCCTCAGCCTGCGGCAAAACGAACCTCGCTATGCTTATCCCCCCCGAGGCATACCGCGTCAAGGGCTACAAGGTCTGGTGCGTAGGCGATGACATTGCCTGGATCCGCAAGGGTGAGGATGGCAGACTTTACGCCATCAACCCCGAAAACGGCTTCTTTGGCGTTGCCCCCGGCACAAACGTCAAATCGAACCCCAACGCTCTCGCTTCTACTAAATCCGGCACCATCTTCACAAACGTTGCCCTTAACCTGGACGACAACACCGTGTGGTGGGAGGGTCTTGACAACAATCCCCCGGAGCACGCCATCGATTGGAAAGGCAACCCCTGGAACGGCAAGACCAGCAAGGAAAAAGGCGCCCATCCCAACAGCCGCTTCACCGCTCCCGCAAAGAACTGCCCCTGTGTAAGCGATCAGTTTGACAGCCATACGGGCGTTCCCATTTCAGCGATCATCTTCGGCGGACGCAGAGCCAAGCTCGCTCCCCTTGTATATCAGTCAAGAGACTGGAACCACGGCGTATTCGTCGGCTCCATCATGGCCTCCGAAACGACAGCGGCAGCCACCGGCGCGGTGGGCGTTGTCCGCCGCGATCCCATGGCAATGCTCCCCTTCTGCGGTTACGATATGGCGGATTACTGGCAGCACTGGATCGATATCGGCAAGACCCTGGACGCGGACAAAGCGCCCAAGATCTTCAACGTCAACTGGTTCCGCAAGAATGACAAAGGCGAATTCATGTGGCCCGGATACGGCGAAAACCTCCGCGTTCTTGAGTGGATCATCAACCGCTGTGAGAACAAGGTTGAGGCTGACGAGACCGCTATCGGTTACGTTCCCAAGGCAGAGGATATCAACCTTGAAGGCATTGAGGACGAGGTCAGCGCAGAAGCTCTCAAGGAGATGCTCAGCGTTGACAAGGCTCTTTGGAAGACAGAGACCGAGGGTATCGAGGAGTTCTATACAAAATTCGGCGACAAGCTTCCCAAGGAGCTTCGCGATTGTCTGAATACCCTTGAAAACAACGTAAAATAATATGTCACAGCAAAACGGGGTTGCCTGAAAATGGCAGCCCCGTTATCGTTTTGTTTATTATATTCAGTTGATCCTGAGGAAGTCCTCTGCCTCAACGGTGAGGCCGTTTATGGTTCTGGGCGTATCGTTATAATTTACGTATATCACTTCTCCGTCGCCATATTCCGTGCAATAAAAACCTTCGCTTATCATATAGTGCTCAACTATTCTGGAGGAGCGCAGGTCGGCAAGGGCCTCGTTTGCCTTTTGGTAGAATTTGACTCCGTCCGCCAGATGCTCGGAGAAGAAATAGGGTTCATATTTTGTTTCGTCCGAGGACATTTCACGGTAGCTCCACTCGTATGACGGACAGGCGCCGTACTCCACGTATTTCAGCGCCAGCCGGGTCTCATCCTCCGCCTCGTTTATTGGGGTGCCGGAATAATCCGCCGTACCGTGAAGGATCATCTGCAAAAACGGGATTGCAATGTAAGATTTGGTTTTTTCCCGCTGGGTATCCAGGGGAATATTTATGATATGATCCGCGCCTCTCAGTGCGTAGAAGTTGCCCGTATTCACCATAACGCTCTTATTTGTGGAAAGAGGTATAAGCTGTTTGAACATCTCCTCCGACGCCGCCTGACGGTTCACAGCCGACTTGCCGGAATAATCGGAATAAAGCAGGGTGCTGCAGTCGTTTATGCAGAACCCGGTGTAGTTCATTTTGCGGGTATTGTTGAGCAGGGTGATAACGGAATTCTCCAACTTTGAAAGCTTAAGGAAGCTCCTGTTGAACTTTTCGCTGCCTCCAAGGTACTTGTAAAACTTGTTTTCAAACAAGCCGTAGATCCTGTCTCCGCTCAGTGAGACGGCGGATTTTCCGCCTTTGAAAGCGTCGTTTATGTTTGAAGTTATAAGATTAACATCGATATACAGCCCCATCTTTTTTGAGGCCATATATTCATAAAGCCTTTCCAGATCTTTTTTGCCGCCAAGTCTTGAAAGCACACGGGAATTGAGCACGGAAGCCTGATTTACTCCGCCGGACATTATGCCGGTATAACGCACGTTTATGTTATCTATGCCCTTTGCCTTTATCTGCTCAAGCATATCTATGGCCTCGCTGAAGGTGGTCATATACTTAAGGTTCTTTACCCTGCCCCCGGGCACAGCGCCCACAAGGGTCAGGTTAAAGGGCAGAGCCTCATCCTCGGCGTCCACGGTTTTTGTTGAGAGGACGTTGTTGCGTATCAGCTGTTCGCGGCACGCCACAGCCATTGAGGAATAGCTGGCGTTGCTGCCGCTGAAAAATTTATAACACAGCCTGATGTCATCATTGTAGCTTTCAGCCGCAACGTACTGCCTGGTTTTATCCCCTGTTGTGACGTTCATCACAGGGGTGATCTTAAAGCTTGCGCCTACTATATTAAAGCCGGTTTTACCGTTTTGTTTGTCCGCTTTGATGGTCGCTATGGCGTCGCCCTTTTCGATTATTGTGGCAAAAGCTCCGTTACCCTGCCTTGCGCCGTAGGCGGCTATGCCTGCCGACAGCTTGCCCGGCTCGGTGACGAGAGAATAATCCTCGCCATAGACGGCAAGTTCAACCGGCTGAAAATCCTCTTCAAGAACGTCGGTATAAATAAGGGCTCCGCTCCCGTCCGGGATAAGAATAAAGTCGTGACCCCCGTCCTTTTTCTCGGAAACGTATCTGTTGGCTCCGAAGAACTCAAGCACACCCATATCCTCTATGCAGACGTTTTTGTT
Source organism: uncultured Clostridia bacterium (assembly GCA_946626015.1). Taxonomy (GTDB): domain Bacteria; phylum Bacillota; class Clostridia; order Oscillospirales; family Acutalibacteraceae; genus JAAZFZ01. The sequence continues at coordinate 18,922 of CAMOTT010000019.1, forward strand.
GCCGGTCAGGTTCTTATGGTTGGCGGTAACGTAAAGGTTTCCATCCTTGAGCATATAGGTCAAAACCACCTCAAAGGCGATATCCTTTTTGTCGAATTTATCTTTTACGGCGGTGTTTTTATCCGGGGCAATTATATAACTGACCGCAATTCCCTTGCTCTTGCCCTCTGTTACGCTCTCATATGACGCCGTTCCGTAGGCCACGGAATTATCCTGCGAGTTAAGATAATAGACGTCCGCGCCGCTTACAACTTTAAGGCTGACCGCCGCGGCGCTGTAATCGCAGTTGCTGTCCTCTATTGCAGTGGATATGGGCAGCGTATACCAGTTTTTCTCCGTTGAGCCCTCCCGAACAACAATGGAATAGCTGGATTTGTCAATAAAGAGGGAAAGAAGCCCGGAGGTCTGGAGAGAGTCGGAAATCGCTCCCGGATCCGTAAAATGCAGAGCCTTTTTTTCCACCTCCGCGTTATGCACGGTTACCATTGAGGAGTGAAAATCGTAAGTTTTATAGTTTTTGCCCCCTCTGGAACAGCCGAAAACGGCAAAGGACAGCATCACCGAAATAAGTATCAGTGATACCGCCCTGATAATGTACTTAACCGCTCGTTTCATAAGAATTCAGGACATTTGTCCAATCCTTTCTTAAAATCTGCCGCAGAAATCCGTTGTGGCGCATTTTTCGATCGGGAATTTGACAGTGCGCCCCTCTGCGGCCGCCTTATACACGGAGAGAACAAGCTCCAGCGCCCTTCTGCCGGCATAGGCGTCAATATACGGCTGACGGTCATTTTTTATAGCGTCAATAACATCCTCATAAACGGATATGTGACCCAAGCCGTATATGTGCTCCGGATTTGTTCCGTATTTTTTCTTAATTTCGTCCTCATCGTCCAAACCGTCATCAAACCGCCACTGTTCGATCACCTGAGCGGAGATCCCCCCCAGTTTGACCGTGCCGTGTTCGCCGAATATCGTAAGAGTTTCCTCCTCGCTGTTCCGGTTGATATCAGTTGTGCCCTCAATTACGCCGTAACCGCCGTTTTTAAACCTGACTACAGCCAAGCCTAAATCCTCAGCTTCTATACAGTCGTGCGCCAAACGGTCGGTCATTCCGGCAACCTCCGCCACATGATCGCCCATCATCCAGCAGAGCAGATCTATGATGTGTATGCTTTGGTTCATAAGGGCTCCCCCGTCCTTTGCCCAGGTTCCGCGCCAGGACGCCTGACGGTAGTATTCATCGCCTCTGTACCATCTGAGCTGAGCCGCACCGTAGTACACATTGCCGAACCGGCCGTCATCAATAGCCTTTCTGAGGATCTGAACTGCATCATTAAACCTGTTCTGCAAATTATTGCAGACCTTGACGTTATTTTCCTCGGCGGCGCGGATAACTCTGTCCGCATCCTCAAGGGAAAGAGCGATGGGCTTTTCTATGATAACGTGACAGCCGTGTTCTATGCAGAAAACCGCTATATCGGCATGGCTGCCGCTGTCTGTGGCGATGCCCACAAGCTCCGGCTTCTCCCTTATTATCATCTCTTTATAATCTGTATATTTAGCGACTTCGCCTAACTGCTCCCTGTATTTGGCACACTCTGCATCTATTTTTTCTGCGTCCAGGTCACAGAGCGCGGCTATTTCAAGCCCGTTTCTAATTGCCGCTATGATATGGTTGTGAGAAACTCTGCCGCAACCAATTAGTGCATACTTCATAATAACTCCTAAAGTCGACTTTAACCGATTTGACTTTTATTTTCGTAGATAATAAGCAGCATCCCGTCATCCACCGAAACAGACGACTCGCCGCCTGTAAATTCATTGCTTACGCCTAAAGGATCATCCGCCGTAAGGGTGGCGTTCGACAGAGAATACTTCATCCCGGTCTCTGTTACTCCGCAGGCGTTGCCGCCATAGGCAAAAACCGAAATATATCCCTTGCAGCTCCCGGGAAAGCTGATACCTCCGGATCTTATAATAGTAATGACCCGTCCGTCATCGTAAAGATACCCCTTCGCGCCGCGATTGGCTAAATAGGCAAGGGTCTGGATATTTGCAACGGTGTGGTCTACCCTGCCGCCTGTTCCGCCGTAAATACGGAACACATTAAAGCCCCGTTCAAGCCCCTCCATAACAGCCAGAAGGACGTCCGTTTCGTCCTTTTCTTTTTTATAACGGAGTATGTTTACGCCCTCCGGCAATGTTTCAAGGGAGTCAAAATCCCCAAGCAGAAGGTCGGGCTTTAAGCCAAGCTCCTTAACGTAAGAATAACCTCCGTCCGCCGCAATTATAAAACTGCCATCGGGAACCTCCGGCACACCGTACCGGCTGCCTGCCCCGAAAATACAGCAGACGTTTTTCGCCCTTTCGTTCATAAAAATCACCGACAAAAACCAAATAAAATACGTGGTTTATTGTATCACAATATATAATGTATAGTCAAGCAATAAGGGAACAAATAAGACAATAAACGGCAAAATTATACTCCAAAATACAGCGGCAGCCCGAAAGCTGCCGCCGCAATAAGTTTTTGCAATATTATTCGTAAAGGGCTTTGAGTCTGAGAAGGTGCGCGTACTTGTCCTTCGCGTTCTGAGCTGACTTGGTGTAAAGATCCTCAGCTCTATCCGGGAAGAGACGTGCCAGTGAGTTGTAACGAACCTCGTTCATGATGAAGTCACGGTAGTTCTCCGTAGGCTCCTTGCTGTCAAGGGTAAAGGCGCTCTTGCCTTCAACGCCCAGAAGTCTGGGATCGAAGCGGAAGTTGTGCCAGTAGCCGGAAGCAACAGCGTTCTTCTCCTCTGTCATGCTGATGCCCATACCGCCCTTGATACCGTGGTTGATACAGGGAGCATAAGCGATGATGAGTGAGGGGCCGTCATAACTCTCAGCCTCATGGATGGCCTTGATGCACTGGTTCATATCTGCGCCCATGGCTATCTGAGCAACGTAAACATAACCGTAGCTCATTGCTATCTGGGCAAGATCCTTCTTCTTGACTTCCTTGCCGGCAGCCGCGAACTTCGCGATGGCGCCTGTGGGTGTGGACTTGGAAGCCTGTCCGCCTGTATTTGAGTAAACCTCTGTATCGAATACAAAGATGTTTACATCCTGATTCTGTGCGAGAA
>CAMOTT010000020.1 GCA_946626015.1 uncultured Clostridia bacterium
TTTTCCTTGACGAGCTTCCGGATTTTTCCAGAGCCACAATGGAAGTCCTGCGCCAGCCGATAGAGGAGAGCAAGGTGACTATCTCAAGGGTGGCCGGATCAATAACATACCCCTGTTCCGTTATGCTTGTCTGTGCCATGAATCCCTGCCCCTGCGGTTACTACGGGCACCCCACCCGCGAATGTATCTGCCCCAAGGGCGCGGCGGCAAAGTATTTGTCCAAGGTCTCCGGCCCTCTGCTGGACAGGATGGATATACATATTGAAGTTCCCCAGGTGAACTTTGAAAAGCTTTCGGACAACAACGCCGGTGAATCCTCCGCGGAGATAAAAAAGCGAGTAGACGCGGCGAGGAAGATCCAGCAGGAACGCCTGGGCAAGTACGGCATATCGGACAATGCCCACATGACCCCGGAGCTGACCCGCAGGTTCTGTACGCCTACGGTCAAGGGCGTGGAGCTGCTGGAACGGGCTTTCGACAGGCTGGGGCTTTCCGCCCGGGCTTACGATAAGATCCTCAGAGTTGCGCGGACAATAGCGGATCTGGACAACAGCGTGAACGTTGACGCGAACCACGTTATGGAGGCAGTCCAATACAGAAGTCTTGACAGAAAATTCTGGAAGTAAAAATCAGGAGTGGATATATGTTCAGGCGAAAAGCAAGGAGCTTCAGATGGCTGTTTCTACTTATCGTCGTAACGATTTTTCAACAGGTTTCCTTTGCGCAGATAATTTTTGTCGATAAGGAAATACGTATGACGAACCTGTACGTCGCGGCAGGGTACATTATTTTTGAATGGGTGTACCTGATCATAATGCGCGCCGCAACGGGGACGGCTCATCTTGAACTTGAAATAATAGCGTTCTTTTTATCGGGTATAAGCATAATCATAAGCGGAAGTATCGCCGAATCCTATGCTTTCAAGCAGGTCGTTGCGGTTGCTGCCGGGGCTTTGGCTTACGCTTTCTTCCTCTGGTTTTTGAGGGATACTAAACGGGCTATGTTTATGCGTACCCCTGTGGCCGCGGCCGCTTTGGGTCTGCTGGGGCTCAATCTTGTGCTGGCTAAAACGGTGAACGGCGCCCTCAACTGGATCGAGTTGGGGCCTGTTTCAATACAGCCCTCAGAGCTTGTAAAGGTGGCGTTCATATTCGTCGGAGCGGCGACCCTCGATAAGCTCCAGACCATGCACAGTATTACAAAATACGTCATTTTTTCCATCGCCTGCGTTGGTATGCTGTTCCTTATGAGGGATTTCGGCACAGCGCTGATATTCTTTGTGACCTTTGTGCTGATAGCTTTTATGCGTTCCGGCGATCTGCGCACCATAGCCATGGTCTGCACCGGCGCGCTGCTGGGAGCTATGCTGGTGATCTACTTTAAACCCTATGTGGCAAACAGGTTTGCAGCCTACCGCCATGTATGGGAGATGATAAACGACAAGGGCTATCAGCAGACCCGTGTGATGATCTATTCCACAAGCGGCGGGCTGTTCGGCCTGGGCATCGGCAGAGGGAAACTCAGGGAGGTGTACGCCGCCTCCACCGACCTCGTTTTCGGTATGCTTTGCGAGGAGTTCGGTATGATAACCGCGTTTGCGGTGCTCCTTTGCTTTGCTTTTGTGGCCGTTTATGCGGTGAAATGCGCAAAGAGTTCAAGGTCGGCGTTTTACGCTATCTTGTCCGTATCCTCGGCAGGTATGCTTTTGTTTCAGCTTTCCCTCAACGTGTTCGGCGTGATGGATCTGCTGCCCCTTACGGGCGTGACGCTGCCCTTTATCAGCCGCGGCGGCACAAGTATGATCTGCGTCTGGGCGCTGTTCAGCTTTATAAAGAGCGCGGGATATGAAGGCAGGTGGGCCAATGAATAGATCTACAAAACGTTCATATGTACTTTATGCTTTGATCCTTGCGTTCCTTGCAGGCGTGGGGGTGATGATATTCAACTTCATCGTTCACGGAGACGAGTGGGTTTCCAGCAAGGCCAACAAGCACGTTTACAACGGCGGAGCCCTGACCTGCGGCGGCACTATATTTGACCGGGACGGGGTATATCTTGCCAAAACAGAGAAGGGCAAGCGGGTGTTCAACAGCAGCTCCACCCTGCGTAAAGCCACCCTGCATATTGTGGGGGATACACAGGGCTATATACCAACGGGCACCCATACGGTTTACAGTGAGCAGCTTTCCGGTTACAGCATTGTGGACGGGGTATACAAGCTCAAGGAGTACGGCAAGGGCAACGATATATATCTGACCGTTTCCGCAAAGGCCTGCAGGGCGGCATATGAGGCGCTTGAGGGCTTTAACGGCGCGGTGGGAGTATACAACTACAAGACCGGCGAGGTGCTCTGCGACGTTTCAAAACCAACGTACGATATTGAAAACAAGCCCTCGGATCTGCTGAAAAACGAGGAAAAATACAAGGGCGTTTTCATAAACAGATTTTTTTCCGGGCTGTATGTTCCCGGGTCGGTGTTCAAGGTGGTAACAGCGGCCTGCGCCATTGAAAACATCCCCGATATATATACGAGAAAATTCGAGTGCAAGGGCAAGACCTCCTTCGCAGGGGGGACAGTTATCTGCAACGGGGTGCACGGAAAGATATCCTTTAAAGAGGCTCTTAACAAATCCTGCAACTGCGCTTTTTCGCAAATAGCGGTGGAGCTGGGAGCGGAGAAACTTACAGCCACGGCAAATGCCTTCGGTTTTAATCAGAGCCTGAAAGCCACCAAGATAAACGTAGGCAAAAGCAGGTTCAACATTACCGGTTCCCAGGATTATGAGATAGGCTGGGCGGGTATCGGTCAATATACCACCCTTGTGAGCCCCTGTCAGGTCGTTATGTTCATGGGCGCAATAGCAAACGGAGGAGCAGCGGCCGAACCCCAGACAGTTAAAAAGATCGTAAGCCCCACAGGTTTGACTGTAAGCGGACTGCGTCAAAAGAATTCAACCATAAGCATTGATCCCTCAACAGCAGACAAACTCAAAACTTTGCTCCGTTCCAATGTTAAGGACAGCTACGGCGACAACCGCTTCCCCGGGCTTGAAATGTGCGGCAAGACCGGCACGGCGGAGGTGGACGACGGCAAGCCCCATTCCTGGTTCGCCGGATTTTCCATGCGTGAGGATTTTCCCTATGCGGTGGTCGTAATAGCGGAGAATGCGGGCTCGGGTTACGGCGTGGCAATGAGCACAGCAAACAAGGTGATGCAGACTATCCTTAAAGGGTAATGTTAATTGTTGACATAAATGTTAGATAATAGTATAATTATTTAAATCCCTTTGGTTAATACCGAAGAGTAATAAAAAAGGAGATTGTAAGCATGAAAAAGACAGTTAAAAAAGTTTTTGCAGCAGTTGTTGCCCTTGTTATGGTTGCGGCTTTGTTTGCGGCTTGCGGCGGCGAAAAAGGCGGTAACAGTGATCAGGACGGCAAGACCATCCTCATCGGCGGCACAGGCCCTCTCACAGGCGATGCTTCCTCCTACGGTATCTCCGTAAAGAACGGCGCAGAGGTCGCTGTCAAAGAGATCAACGAGGCCGGCGGACTTAACGGCACAAAGCTTCTCTTTGATATCAAGGACGACAAGGCCACAGCAGAGGATGCTTCCACGGGCTATGACTCCCTTATGGACGCGGGCATGAAGATATCCATCGGTTCCGTCACCTCCGGTTCCTGCGCGGCTTTCGCGGACAAGGCGGTGAGCGACAACCTTTTCTTCATCACTCCCTCCGCTTCCATGGCAAGCGTTATCGAAAAGGGACCCAACGCTTTCAGAGTATGCTTCGGCGATCCCGATCAGGGCGTTCTTGCGGCTCAGGAGCTCACAAAGACCTACAAGAACATCGGATGTATCTATGACTCCAGCGATCCATATTCAACAGGTATCTACGACGCTTTCAAGGCTGAGATGGAGAAGCTGGGCGTGACCTATATTCTCCAGAGCTTTGACGCCGAGAACAAGAAGGATTTCTCAACTCAGGCAGAGGCTCTTAAGGGCTGCGACGTTGTTTTCACACCCTTCTACTACACAGAGGCCGGCCTTGTGGCAAAGGCTCTCGTTGCCAAGGGCAGCAAGGCTCTTGTGTTCGGCTGCGACGGTCTTGACGGCATTGAGGATCAGATCACAGGCGTTGACGTAAATGTCAAGTATATCACTCCCTTTGATGTCAACAGCACAAACGAAGTGGTAACAAAGTTCGTTAAGGCTTATAAGGAAACCTACGGCATAGTTCCGGATCAGTTCGCGGCGGACGGATATGACGCTATATACGCTATCTACAACGCCATGAAGGCGGCCGGTGTTACAGCCGATATGAGCGCCAGCGACATCTGCGACGCAGTTGTCAAGGCTATCACCGATCCTTCCTTCAAGCTTGAGGGCGCAACAGGTACAATGACCTGGGACGCTTCCGGCGCCTGCACAAAGATCCCGCAGATCGTTGAGCTTGGCAAATAATCTAAGCACACAGCTTGAATAAACATCCTATTGCGTACGGCCGGGAACGGCCGTACGCATAGAGTTTTAACAGCGCATTTGTCGGCTGAAGAAATTTGAGCTGCACCGCTTACCCTAAGTGAAGCTTGAATTTCTTCAGCTATACATTTTTATTGTTTCCATATTGAAGGAGAGATATCATGACTACGTTAATAGACGGTTTGAGCCTGGGAGCCATATATTCCCTTATAGCTCTGGGCTATACAATGGTCTACGGCATTGCGAAAATGCTGAACTTTGCCCACGGCGATATCATCATGGTGGGAGCATACACGATCCTCACCACGCTTAATATCACAGGCAACCCCTATGTGGCTATCGCTGTTTCCATTGTGGTTTGTACGGTCTCCGGCATCGTGATAGAGCGGCTTGCCTACAAACCCCTTAGAGGCGCTTCGCCCCTTGCTGTTTTGATAACAGCCATCGGCGTCAGCTTTTTCCTGCAATCGATCGCCCAGTTGATCTACGGCTCAAAATCCCAGTCCATTTCTTTGCCGGATTTCGGCAAGGTGTCAGTAGGCGGCCTTGAGATAAACGTGAACACCATTATAACCCTTGTTGTAGGCGGCATAATAATGGCGGCGCTTACGGTGTTTGTCAAGAAAACCAACACAGGCCGCGCAATGCAGGCTGTCTCCGAGGATAAGGGCGCGGCGCTGCTGATGGGCGTCAACGTGAACAGGATAATCATGATAACCTTTGCTATAGGTTCCGCTCTTGCGGCCTTTGCCAGCCTGTTTTATCTCATGCAGATCCCTTCAATAACCCCCACCCTTGGCTCAATGCCCGGCATCAAGGCCTTTACCGCGGCAGTTATCGGCGGTATCGGTTCCATCCCCGGCGCCATGCTCGGAGGTATGCTGCTGGGTCTGATCGAAAAAATTTGCCTGAGCATCCCGGCAATAGGTCCCTACACCACGGCTATTGAGTTCTCTTTGCTCATAATAATCCTGTTGGTCAAGCCTATCGGCATACTGGGCAAAAAAGTCAGAGAGAAGGTGTAAGCATGAGCAATTATATTTCAAACGTCAAAAAACAGTTCAAGTTCAAACATATCGCCACATGGGTGTCGGTACTGGCTGTGCTCATAGCGCTTATCATCCTCAATTCGGCCGGAGCCCTCAACCGCTCAACAATAGGTCTGCTTTCCCGTATTGCGTACAGCATCATCCTTGCCGTTTCGCTGAACCTTGTGGTGGGCTTCCTGGGTGAGCTCAGCCTGGGTCACGCGGGCTTTATGTGCCTTGGCGCCTACATAGGCACCTTCTCGGCGACCGGTCTTTCCAAGTCAATTGACAGCGATCTCCTGGTTCTCATTCTGGCTATGTTCATCGGCGGTGCAGTTGCGGCCATATTCGGTTTTATAATCGGTCTGCCTGCTTTAAGGCTCAAGGGCGACTACCTTGCCATCGTCACCTTGGCCTTTGGAGAGATCGTCAGAAACATCTTCAAAAATCTTGAAATTTTCGGCGGCGCCATGGGCTACAACTCAAAGACTTACAATCAAAAAAAGCTGTTCATTATCGCCTTTGTCGCGGTAATAATAGTCCTTATTCTCATACAAAACCTTATCAGGAGCAAACACGGCAGGGCGATCACCGCAATAAGAGACAACGAGATAGCGGCAAGAGCCATGGGCATCAACGTCACGTTCTATAAGCTCTTTGTTTTTGTCATAGCGGCGTTTTTTGCCGGAATTGCAGGCGTTATTTACGGCCACTTTACTACCCCGGTGCTTTACACCACCTTCTCTTACAACTATTCAATAGAGATCCTTGTTATGGTGGTGCTCGGCGGAATGGGCAGCATCAACGGCTCAATAATCGCTGCTACCCTTATCACCGTTGTGAACTTTGCCCTCCAGTCAAAGCTCTCCGGCGACCTTGCCGCCATCAGGCTGATGGTCTATGCCCTTGTGCTTATCACAGTCGTTATCTTCAACAACGCTCCTGCCTTCAAGCCCATCAAAGAGAGGTTCAGCATAAGTCAGCTCAAGGCTCGAAGGATCGAAAAGAAAAAAGAAATTATTGCGGATGATGCCGCTGAGTGGAACAGGATCGAAACAAAGGTCAAAATGGACGCTGTTCTTACCACGGACATTCCACACGGAGAGGAACCCTTGCAGGAGGACTGCGACGGCTCTGAAAAGGAGGGAGAATAATGTCGGATATCGTACTTGAGACAAGAAATCTCGGCATTTCCTTCGGCGGTCTGAAGGCGGTTCAGGACGTTAACCTTAAGGTCAAGAAAAATGAGCTTTACGGGCTTGTGGGCCCCAACGGCGCAGGTAAGACCACGGTTTTCAATATGCTCACAGGCGTTTATCAGCCCACTACGGGCACGTTTTTGCTTGAGGGCGAGGAGCTCAAGGGTAAAAGTCAGGAGAAAATAAACCACAAGGGTATTGCACGAACCTTCCAGAACATAAGACTTTTCAATAATATGTCCGTTATCAGGAATGTTCTTGTGGCTCTTCACAATCAGCCCGGCTTCAGGTACACGCCCTTTGACGCTATGCTCCACACACCCAAATACTATGACTGCGAAGTCCGCATGAGGGACACGGCGAAGGAGCTTTTAGACGTTTTCGGCCTGCTTGAGGAGCGCAACAACCTTGCCTGCAACCTTTCTTACGGCACACAGAGGAGGCTGGAGATCGCCAGAGCTCTGGCAACCAACCCCAAGCTCCTGCTCCTTGATGAGCCTGCCGCAGGCATGAACCCCAACGAGACTGCGGAGCTTATGGAGATAGTCAAGCTTATCAGGGACAAGTTTGACCTCACCGTTCTGCTCATAGAACACGATATGAAATTTGTTTCCGGCCTTTGTGATGAGGTGACGGTGCTGAATTTCGGCACCACCCTTGCCCAGGGAGAAACAAACGAAGCCCTCAATGACCCCGAGGTCATAAAGGCTTATATAGGAGGTTAAGGATATGGCATTGCTTGAGGTTAAAAACTTAGAGGTTTTTTATGGCATGATCCAGGCCATCCGCGGAATAAGCTTTGAGGTGAACGAGGGTGAGATAGTTACCTTGATAGGCGCCAACGGCGCAGGAAAAACCACAACCATGCAGAGCATAATGGGACTTATCGCCAACAAAAAAGGCACCGTTATATATAACGGGCAGGATATCACAAAGACCCCGGGGCACAAAATAGTCCGCATGGGTATGACCCAGGTGCCGGAGGGCAGGCGTATTTTTCAGCAGCTTACGGTTTACGACAACCTGCTTATGGGCGCCTACACAATGGCGGACAAAAAGCAGATCCAGCAGGATATTGACGAGATCTGCACAAGGTTTGAAATATTGGGTCAGAGAAAGAACCAGATAGCCGGCACCCTTTCCGGCGGCGAACAGCAGATGCTGGCAATGGGCAGGGCAATGATGAGCCACCCGAAGCTGCTGATGCTTGACGAGCCCTCAATGGGTCTTTCGCCCCTTTTTGTTGACAAGGTTTTCGATATAATCAAGGATTACCACAAAAGCGGCACCACGATCCTGCTGGTTGAGCAGAACGCAAAAAAGGCGCTGTCCATCGCGGACAGAGCCTATGTGCTCGAAACAGGTGAAATTTCCCTCAGCGGAGGCGCAGATGATCTGCTCAACAACGAGGCGGTCAAAAAAGCGTATCTTGGAGCATAAGCGGCCGCAAATTAAAATCAAAGAAGGAATAAACGGGTAAGGATTGGTTCCTTACCCGTTTTACAGTCAGCCGCAAGGCTTTCGATATTAAGCGGCTGTTTTATTATAAGAAATAGGACACGATCATCGTTATACCTGCCGCGGCGAAGATCAACCCGAACAATACAAGGGACCAATTACTGCCCTCGTTAATCTCATTGGGGTTCTTCGGGTTTATCCTTAGGGTGTATTCCTTGCCCTTTTCGTACTTTTTGCTCCGTATGGAGGAGTAGTGGGAAGCGGTGGAATATTTTTGGCCGCCGAATGTATATGTAAAGGTGGGAATATAGGTTACAAGCAGCTTGAATTTTATGTTGTGCCTTTGTACTTTTACGCTGCTCACCGTGGCGGTGACGTATTCCGAACAGGATTTGTTGTTGCTGATCGCCGCCCCGATCCCGCCGACGCCGATAATTGAAAGTATTATTCCAATGATAAGATAAAAAGTGTCGCCCATAGATCATACCCCCTTTCGCTTTTTTATTATAATACCATGTTTTTCTGCTTTGGGCAACAGCCGTTGCCTGTTGAGACAGCTGTTTGACAAAAAATTTCTTTTATGATATGATTTATTCTGTTTTAATATAATTAAAAGGGTAATTCTTATGTTTGATTGGAAAAAACCGCATACAGTTGACATCAAGGCTTATCGTGATGCGATACAGGGGCAAAACATTCTCGGTTCAGATATGTCCTTTGCCAATGTCTTCCTTTTGCAGAATAAATACCACACCCGGATCGCCTTTTACGAGGGATTTTTGTTTAAAAAATACTTTGGCAGCGGAGCGCGGCAGGGTTATTCCTTTCCTGCGGGCAAGGGGGATCCTGAAAAAGCCCTTGAGCTGATAATGGACGAGGCAAGAGAGCTTGGGGAACGTTTTCGTCTGGCGTTTGTGACAGAAGAGGAAAAAACCTGGCTTGAGGAAAAATACCCCGGACGCTTTGTGTTCAACAACGATCCCGGTGACAGCGACTACATATATCTCCGCGAAGCTCTGGCGACCCTGAAGGGCAGAAAATCCAGCGGCAAGCGCAACCACATCTCAACCTTTGAAAGGAGCTTTGACAGCTGCGGATTAAAGGCTTTGACGGCAGAAGAAAAAGGCGCCGCCCTTGAGGTGGCGGAGCAGTGGCGCAGGGAGCGTGCGGATGACAGCTCTATTGCTTTGGAATATGAGGCAATAAAAACAGCCCTTGAGAATTTTGAGGCGCTTGAACTGAGGGGAGCGGTCCTGTATGTTGAGGGCAAGCCTGCCGGGATGACCATTGCCTCCCAAATATCCCGGGACGTTGCAGATATACATTTTGAAAAGGTGCTGGGGGAGTATGCGGAAAAAGGCGGATACGCGGTCATAAATAAACTGTTTGCAGGTACGCTTGACTGCCGGTTTATAAACAGGGAAGAGGATATAAATATCCCGGGCTTGCGGAAATCAAAGCTTTCATATCGCCCGGAGATAATACTGAAAAAATACGGAGCTGCGGAGGTCATATAATTGCTTGGTGAGATACTTAAAAGATCCGTTTGCGCGGAGTGCAGGTTTTGCTGTTCTTTCCGCAGGGTGAGCCTTTGGGAGGTTCCTTTTGTTTCGGAGGAGCTTTTTAAAAAACAGCCGGACAAGGAACTTTTCGAGAAAATAGAGGTTCGCGGCGCTGTTTGTTACCGGATGATATTGGATAACGATTACAAAACCGAGGATCCGGGGGAGGAGGCTCCCTGTTTTTTCCTTGATCCCCAAAGAGGCTGTACGTTAAACGATGAGGATAAGCCGCTGGATTGCAAGATCTGGCCGCTGAGAATAATGGAAACCGATAAGGGCGGCTACGTTATTGCCCTTTCGCCCACCTGCCCGGCGGTGAACAGAGTGCCCCTGGAGAGGGTGCGGCGGGTCGCGGAGTCCATTGAAAACGAGGTGCGGATCTACGCGAAAAAGCATCCGTATATAATAAAAAAATATATCGACGGATATCCTATTCTGACGGAATTCGACGAGCTTTAAAAAGACAGACGGCTGAATGCACATTCAGCCGTCTGTTTTATCATTATTCTTTTGCCATTCTTTCGATATATCTCTTAAAGAATACAACGCCGTCCTCAATGGTGTTCACGGGCACCCTTTCGTTTGTGTTGTGTGTGGTGCGAAGCAGCGCCACCGTGACGTTGAAGGGAGCAAAGCGATAGACGTTTTTGCAGATGGGTTCGTAATAGCAGGCGTCTGTGCCGCCCATTACAAGGTACGGCGCCACTATGTAATCCGGGCTTTGGCGCTCATAAATATCTCTTATTACGTTAAAGGCCCTTGAATCAGTGGGTGAGAAGGGGCTGGCCTCTTTTGTGCGGATGACCTTTATTTTGATATCCTTGTTTTTTACCACCTTGCGGATATGAGCCTTGACGTCCTCGGTGGTGGTGCCGGGCATCATGCGGAAGTTTACCGTGATGCTGCTCTTTTGGGGCAGCACGTTGGGCGCGGGGCTTGCCTGAGCCATGGTGACGGCGGTGGTCGTCCTGACCATACAGGCCGCAGGAGGGATGGATTTCATAACAGCGGTGATGACAGGGGAAAGCAGACGGTGGTTGCAAACCACCAGCCTTGCCGGGTAGGTCGCATTGCGGCCGATGCTTTCGATAAGGGAATGCATAAAGGGCATGAGTTTTGCCTTGAACTGGTGGTTTTCAATGTCGCATATGACCCTGGCCATTTTGCCAAGACCTGTGTGCTTTGGGGGCTGGGAGGAGTGACCGCCATTGGAATCAAGGGAGATCTGGCAGTCGCAGTAACCTTTTTCGGAGATGCCTACGCCCACAAGCTTTTTATTGATGAGACCCTTCACCGTTACCGGCAGCACAGCTCCGCCTTCATCAAGCACGGAGTCGAGGGTGATGCCTCTGTCTCTGAGGGTCTCCATCATGACCTTCGCGCCGGAGCCGTCACCGGCAACGACCTCCTCATTGTGGCCAAAGCAGAGATAAACGTCACGCTCCGGAACAAAGCCCTCTTCCAGCAGAGTTTCCACCGCCTCCATAACGCAGATAAGGTGGTTTTTCATATCAAGAGCGCCTCTGCCGTAAATGAATTCGCCGTCATTTGTTCCGTCAAACGGGGGATATTTCCAATCCTCCAAAGTGCTTTCCGGGACGGGAACAACATCCTGATGCGAAAGCAGGGCAATGGGATCAAGGTCGGGATTTTTGCCCTTCCAGCGGTACATAAGGCTGGCCTCGGATATAAGCTCCCTGCTCAGGTTCTTTGTGATGAGAGGGTAGGTGTCAGCCAAAAACTGATGAAAGAGCCTGAACTGCTCCCAGTCGGTTTTCTCGGGGTCGGTATATGAAACGGTGCGGTACTGAATGGCGGAGCTGAGGTTCTTCAAAGCCCTGTCAACGTCCACCTTTTCCTCCGGCAGGGGAGCGTACTTCTTTTTCTTCGGCACAAAGAATATTGCCCTTATGACCGTTATCAAGATAAAAAGCACTAAAGCGCAAAGTAAACCCAATAGTATATGTTTAACCATGTCAGAAAACCTTTCTATGAGTATTAGGTGTTTTTGTCCACCTGATGGAATTGTTTGAGATTGCCTGTTTTTTGGCTGCGCTTGTCAAGCTCGGCAGCTATCTCCTCAGGCTCAATGCCCATTTCCGCCATAAGCACGCAGAGATGGAAGGCAAGGTCGCTTATTTCGTAAATAACTTCATCCTTGCTGTTGTTCTTCGCGGCGATGAGCACCTCGGAACATTCCTCACCGCATTTTTTCAGGATTTTATCCATACCTTTCTCAAACAGATAGCAGGTGTAAGAGCCCTCCTGAGGGTTGCTCCTGCGCTCCGTAATGGTATCATACAAATTTCTGATCGAATCGCGCAAAACAAAAACTCCTTTACTTATCATATTGATCCAGTTCCCAGATCTTGTTGAAAAAACAGCTTGTGTGCCCTGTGTGGCAGGCGGGCCCGGCAGGGATGACCTTGATAAGCAGGGTATCAAAATCACAGTCGGCGACTATTGATATGACACGCTGTACGTTGCCGGAGGTCTCACCCTTGTTCCAGAGCTTATGACGGGAACGGCTGTAAAACCAGGTGTACCCGGTTTCCGCTGTCTTGTTAAGGGATTCCCTGTTCATGTAGGCAAGCATAAGGTCCTGGCCGGTTCTGGCGTCCCTTATTATGGCGGGCACAAGCTCGCCTTTGGCAAAAATTCTGTCTTTTATCTCTGAACTGATCCTCATAATAACACACCCTTTTTATTTGACAGCCTCTATTGCTTCCCGCAGGTTGAGGGTGCCCTTGTATATACTTCTGCCGCAGATGGCGCCGTAAAGTCCGGCGTTGTTCAGGGCTTTGATATCGTTTATATCCGTTATTCCTCCACTGGCTGTCACGGAGCAGGAAACGGCTTCGTTGAGCCTTGAAAGCTGCTCGATATTCGGCCCGGAGAGCATACCGTCCCGGCTGATATCGGTGTATATGATATATTTTACGCCGAAGGACTCCATTTTTTTCGCAAGGCTGATATAATCGGTGTCGCTGACGTTTACCCAGCCATCCACCGCCACCATACCCCTTGAGGCGTCTATCCCAACGGCGATCTTTTCGCCGTACTTCTTTACAGCCTCGCGGACAAGCTCCGGGTTTTTGATGGCCGCTGAGCCGATTATCACCCTTGAAATACCGCTTTCAATATAATAGTCGATATCCTCCATGGTGCGTATGCCGCCGCCCAGCTCCACTTTAAGCTCGCTGTTTTTGGCAACCGAGATAAAAATATTCCCGTTTACCCGTTTGCCGGCAATGGCGCCGTTGAGATCAACCATGTGTATCCATTCGGCTCCGGCCTTGCGAAAAAGCCCGGCTGTTTCAAGATAGCTGTCCGCAACTTTTTCTGCGGTGGCCATGTCGCCCTTGTAAAGACGGACGCATTCTCCGTCCTTGATATCTATGGCAGGTAGTATTATCATATTCATTCCTGCGGCAAAGCCTTACCCGTGCCGCTTCTCCCTTTATTTTTTACAGTACGCCCTTTGTTGAAAGGGCTCCGCCGCCGTTTTTTGTTACGGCGGTATTCAGCGCATGAGCCACGGCCTTGAATATCGCTTCTATTTTGTGGTGGGTGTTTGAACCGTAGAACAGCTTGATGTGCAGGGTGATACCGGCGTTGATCGCAAGGGCGCGGAAAAATTCCTCGCAAAGGCAGGAGTCAAAGCCGCCTACCATAGCGTCATCAAACTCCGCTTCAAACACAAGGTACGGCCTTCCGCTCACGTCAACCGCCGCAAGGGCAAGGGATTCATCCATGGGGATAAAAGAGCTGCCGTAGCGCACGATACCGGATTTGTCGCCCAGCGCCTCGTTAAAGGCTTTGCCCAGCACAATGCCGCAATCTTCCACTGTGTGATGAGCGTCCACGTTCAGGTCGCCCACGGCGTTAAGGTCAAGAGCAAAGCCGCCGTGCACCGCAAGGGCGGTGAGCATATGGTCAAAGAAACCTATGCCTGTGGTGACCTTGCAGCCTTCGCCGTCAAGGTCAAGCTTAACGGAAATGTTTGTTTCCTTTGTTTTCCTGTCAATAGAAGCGGTTCTCATAAAAATACCTCCGTTACAGTGAATAGAAATTGCTTACGGCCTCAACGACCTCGGAATTTTCGTGGTTGCGGCCTGCGGTGATCCTGAGATAATCACCGAAACGGCGCACAACAATACCGTTTTCAAGAAGATAGTTATACAATTCATCGGCTGAATCCACCCGCATATAGATGAAGTTTGCCGCGCAGCCGATTATTTTTATTTTTTCAGTGAGCTTAATGCTCAGGATGTCAAATTCATCCGCAAGCATATTCCGGGAGGATATTATCCTCTCAATGGAATACCTTAACCGCTGGGCATCGGAGAACAGGCAGCGCCCGATCTCCTGAGTGAGGGAGTTTACGTTGTACGGCGATTTGACGCTTTGTATCGCCGCGGTGAGGGTCGGGTTTGCGACCGCGAACCCCAGCCTTATCGCCGCCATGCCCGCGGCCTTTGAGCAGGTTCTGAGAATAATAAGATTATCAAATTTATCCGCAGATTTTATCAAAGAGTGATTTGAAAAATCCATGTATGCCTCATCCAGCACCACAAGACAGTCAACCGAGGAAACCAGCCGCTCAACGTCGCTTGAACACAGCACCTTAGAGGTAGGGTTGCAGGGGTTGGAGAAAATTATCATCCGTGCGCTTTCTTCCTTCGCCCTGAGGATGGCTCCGTCTACGTCTATCTCAAAATTTTCATTCTTCGGTACTTCGATACATTCGCATTCCGAAATATAGGAATAGAATTTGTACATTGAAAAATCCGGCGTAAAGCACAGAACCTTATCGCCCTTTTGCAGGAAGGCGTTGGTGATGACTGAGATAAGCTCATCCGAACCGTTGCCGGCGGTGACAAGCCTGCTGTCAACGCCGTAATATTCCGCAAATGCGCTGCACAGTTCGGCTGCGCAGGGATCCGGATAACGGTTGAAATGAACGCCTGAGACCGCCTCCTTGATCTCGTTCATAAGCTCCTCCGAGGGAGCAAGAAAGGATTCGTTGGCGTCCAGTCTGATGCGGTAGCTGCCGGATATAGGCTCATACGGGGTAAGCCCTTTTATTTTTTCGTTGAGTTGAAATGACATCTGCAAAGGCTTCCTTTCAGTTTTGCTTGGGATCAGCGCCTGACCTTTATGGAGTTTGCGTGGGCAGTCAGCTGTTCCGCGTTCGCAAGGCGGATGATGTCGTCGCTGGCCTTGTCAAGGGATTCTTGAGTGTAATAAATAAAGCTCATTTTTTTGATAAAGCTGTCAACCGACAGGGGAGAGAAAAATCTGGCGGTGCCGCCGGTGGGCAGCACGTGGTTCGGCCCGGCAAAATAGTCGCCCAAAGCCTCGGGAGAGTAGTTGCCCAAAAATACGGAACCGGCGTTGTCAACTGCGCCCAGATATTCCATGGGGTTTTCAACGCAAAGCTCCAGATGCTCCGGAGCAAACTGATTTGCGTAGTCGATGGCCTCTGAAAGCTCCTTGAAAACCACTATCGCGCCGTAGTCCTTAAGGGATTTTTCTATTATATCTTTTCGTGAAAGGGTGGGTAGCTGCTTTTTCAGCTCCTCCACCGTAGCCTTTGCGAGGACCTCGGAGGTGGTGAGCAGGATGGAGCTTGCAAGCACATCGTGCTCCGCCTGTGACATAAAATCCGCCGCCACGAAGGCAGGCTTGGCAGAGTTGTCGGCGACGATAAGTATCTCGCTGGGACCTGCCACCATGTCGATATCCACCGTACCGAAAAGGAGCTTTTTGGCCGTGGCAACGTAGATGTTGCCGGGGCCAACTATTTTATCCACCCTGGGTATGGTTTGCGTGCCGTAGGCAAGGGCCGCAACTGCCTGAGCGCCGCCCACAAGGAAAACCCTGTCCACCCCGGCAACGGCTGCCGCTGCCAGAATATCCGGGTTGGCTCTTCCGTCTTTCATGGGCGGTGTGACCATGATTATCTCTTTTACTCCGGCGATTTTTGCGGGAATAATATTCATCAGTACCGATGAGGGATAGGCTGCCGTGCCGCCGGGAACATAAACGCCTACGCGCTCAAGCCCCCTTATGCGCTGACCCAGAATGGAACCGTTCTCAAGGGTGTTGAAACGGCTCTGCTGAACCTGACGCTGATGGAAGTCGCGGATGTTTTCCGCGGCCCTCTTAAGGGAGGCAACAAACTCGCCGTCACAGACGTTTACGGCGTTTTCAATATCTTTTTTGTCTATCTCAAAATTTTCCGGAGCTTTTCCGTCAAACTTGACCGTGTACTCCCTGACGGCGTCATCCCCACTGACCCTGACGTCCTCAAGTATCCGGCTCACGGTTTCGGTCACGGTCTTGTTCACCGAGCCGCTCCTTGCCTTAAGGTCTTCAAGGAGCTTTTTTTCGGAAATCCCGTCGGCATAAGTTAAAGTTATTTTTATCATTATACTAAAACCTCTTTTGCAAGTTCAATATCGGAGAGAAGATTTTCGATCTCTTCCTTGCGTAGCTTCATACTGGCTCTGTTTACTATTACTCTGGCTGAGATGGGCATAATGTCCTCCAATATCTCAAGCCCGTTTTCTTTGATTGTCGTGCCCGTTTCCACAATATCGACTATTGCGTCCGCAAGGTTGAGCAGGGGCGCGAGCTCCACGGAGCCCTCGATTTTGATTATGTTTACGTCCATGCCCTTTTCCTCAAAGAATTTGTGGGCGACCTTGGGGTATTTGGAGGCTATTACCTTTTGGTCGTAGCCGCCGAAAAAGTCGGTGCCCTTCTTTGCGGCGAGGGCAAATTTGCATTTACCGAAGCCCAGATCGCACATCTCATAAAATCCGGTGCTGTCCTTTTCAACAATGGTGTCCTTGCCCACTATTCCCACATCGCAGGCGCCGTGCTCAACGTAGGTTATAACGTCCGCCGCCTTGGCGAGAACGACCTCGAAATTGTCCATGGGGAGTATGAGCCTGCGCCCCTTGTTGATGATCTCAGAACAGTCGAAGCCGATGGTCTTGAACATCTCAACGGAGCGTCTTTCCAGCCTTCCTTTTGTCAGCGCTATTCTGATGGGTCTCATCTTATTGCCCTCCTTTTTTGTATTGTGTAACCTCTTAAAAAGTTGTTTGTTACAGTTCAATTTCCTCAATTCCGTCCGGTGAAACCGCCAAAAGTCTGTTTATGTTCTTCTTTGCGGCGTAGTCTTTTGCCGCCTCAAGGTCATCCTCCAGACAGTATTCGCACAGGGTGCCTTCTTTTGAAAGGTTGCGGACTTGGTCTATGGCTTTTGCCTCACAGCCCCGGCAGCCGAAAACCAGCACCTCAACGGGTTTTGCCGGCGGTATCTGTCCGGATTCCAGCAGGGTCTTCGCGACGGCGCTGATCTCCACGCCAAATCCGTTTGCCGGCAGGGTCCTGCCGAATTCACCTATGAGCTTGTCGTATCTGCCGCCGGAGAGAACGATCTCCCCCGAGCCTTCGATATAGCCTCTGAAGACTATGCCTGTGTAGTAATTGCTGCGGTGTACAAGCCCCAGATCAATGCCGATCTTATCCTGAAGCCCAAGCTCCCGAAGGCTTGCGCAAATGTCGCGCAAGGATTGAATGGCGTCCTTTGCCTCCTGCGAAACGCACATATCCCAGGCTGTGTCCAGCACCTCCACTCCGCCAAACAGACGGGGGAGAGTCCTGATCGCTTCTATTACCTGGCTGCTGCCCATTTTCGATAGTATATCATCAAGCGCGTTGAAATTCTTAGCCTCGATGTGATCCCTTATCTCGTCGCAGGTGTCCTCGTCCGCGTCCAGCTCTTTTATCAAAGATTTGAAAAATCCCGCGTGGCCAAGCTCGATCCTGTAATTCTCCACGCCGCAGGCGTTCAGGGCGTCAATGGCGGTGGTGAGCACCTCAAGGTTTGCCCGCAGGCCGGAGGCGCCGATAAGCTCGATGCCACCCTGGGAGCTTTCATCATTGTGCCCGGAAAATGACGGACAGCGGCGGAAAACGCTCTGGTTGTAGTAAAGCCTCAGGGGATACTGCGCGTCCTTGAGCCGGGTCACCGCCACCCTTGCGATGGGCAGGGTGCTGTCCGGCCGGAGTACAAGGAGCCTGCCTGCAAAGTCCGTGACGCTGTAAAGCGTTTCGGAGGGCATACCGGCGGATTCCCGGTTGAACACGTCAAAGAACTCAAGTGTGGGCGTGATTATCTTCCTGAACCCCCTTGATTTGAACAGAGCAGACAGGGCGCCGTCCACCTTGCGGCGGGCCTCGCATTCCTCAAACAAAAGATCTCTTGTTCCTTCGGGGGTGAGCTTTGAGTAGTTTTTCATAAAAAAACCTCGCATAGAAATTCAAACATTTTAGCGTGATAGCATAGTAACACATTAAAGCGCAGCTTGTCAAGTAAAAAATATTATTTATTATAAATTATTCCGAATTTAAAGAGAGAAGGGTTATTTGAAAAGCTCGTCCATGGTTTGGTTTGAAACGCCGAGGAAGCTCTGAAGCTGAGCCTTTGCCACGGAACGTCTGCCCTCGATAACCTTGCGCATCTCGGGAACATAGCTGTTTTTCCACCGCTGATAGCTGAACTTTGGCCAGACCTTCTCGTTGTTTGCCAGCTCCCCGTCAACAAGGCTTATCATTTCGTCCAGAACGGTGTTCATGTGTTCTTCGGTGAATGCCGTTTTGTAAAGCTCCGCGTATCTCTTCAGGAACTTGTCCTTGAAGGTCTTGTTGGCGATCAGCGCGCGCTGCAGTATGGTGCGGAAGCCGTGTCCGCTGCCATGCCCCAGAGGATCGAAAAGCTTGCTTATGCTGCTGGTCTTTGTCCAGAGGGCATCGGAACACATGGCCATATCAAGGTCGTACATAACCCATTGCCACTTGTCTGTCTCCTTGCCGCCCTTGTAGAATTTGATGTTGCCCGTGTCTCCGTTGCAGAAGAAAATTTCCACGATCAGGTAGTCTATAAAGCTGTCAATATCCATATGCTTGCACATATAGTCGTAGTTTTCCGCTACGCTCAAATCGTGGCTCTTGGCGTATTCGAGCATCTCCTTGTATTCGTCATAGGTGCCCGCAAGGATCTTGGAGTTGCCCTTTATTATTGAAACATTATCCTTTTCAATGTCTCGGTGGGAATAAAGATAGCTTTCGTTTATCTTCTCCCGCAGGTTATAAAAACCGTAGTATTTGCCGTTTATGTAGAGAGCCACAGGCTGCCAATCCATGTAGGCGAGGTCTGTGTAGCCCTTCATCACCATGGTGCAGAAGGCGTCGCGGAGCTCCAGCTTGTTGCTGTCCTGCCCGGCGGCGCGCAGAACGAAATCGGTGTGGTTGGTTATCTTGTTATCCTTAAAGAAGGGATAGGTCACGGACTTTGCGCCGTAATTGTCCCTCAAATGCACGGCAAGGGATTTTTTGTCGTATGCCCTGGTATACTGGCCAAAGACATTTATACCGGCGTTGAATTCAACCTGCTTTTTTCCGTTTTCAAAGTATTCTATGGTTGCCTGACGCTCCCAATCCTTCCAGAAGTTGGCGTTTACGTAGGGAAAATCGCCGCCGTAGCCGGGGCCGTTTGCCATAATGCCGTTATTGTAGCCGAAAAGATCGTCCGGATCGGCGGAAAGGCAGACCACGGGAACGGTGTGTTTCATGCCTATGCAGAAAGTGGCTGTTGCAGTGTCGCTGGGCAGCTTGTCCCCGCCGAAAACCTTTGCCTTGACGGTGGTGCCCTCGTTTATAGTGAGCTGACCCTTGTATTCGGGTGAGGAGGGGGTGGGGTCGCTGCCGTTGGTGGTGTACCTTACAGTGCCCGCTTCGGGAGCGGATATGCTGAGCACAGTTCCGGCT
>CAMOTT010000021.1 GCA_946626015.1 uncultured Clostridia bacterium
TCTTCCCGGGGAAACGTCGGCGGACGCAGCGAAAGACTAACGAACAAAATCCAACCGAAAACAAGGGCGCAGGTTTTGCTGAAAAGCGGTACCTGTCGCCTTTTTCTTTTTTACGGAAAAGTCACTTTGTGAGTTTTGATATCTCAAAGGTTGTCCGGTTGTGCAAACAGCACAAAGTTTAAACTAATATTGAATTTTAGTTGACAAAAATTGCCAAAAATGATATTTTTATATAGAATGGGTTTGGTGTTTATTGTGTTTTGCGCAAACGACACAAAGCCCATAAACCTGTCAGCAGAGCAAACCGATATGCTGATAAAACCATAAAATGAAAGGTGATATTATGAAACTTTGCAAAAAGACGGTCAGCGTGGTCGTGGCCATGGTCATGCTTGCCGCGATGTTCGTCTTCATAGCCCCGTCGGTTATTATGCCGAAGGCCTATGGGGATTACGACATGAGCCGTTTTTCAAAATACTACTATATCAACGGCGCTTCAGGCAGATATATTTCCGAGCTGGGCTTTTACTGGTCCTCCCAAAGCAATTCCGACGCGGAGAACAATCTGATAAACAATGGCTACACCCCCGTGGGCATAAACTTCAATGCCGGCGCCAGCAGCGCAAAATCCAAGTACGTCCATCTGGGCGTGAAATATACGTCAAACCCCACGGGCACCGTGACAGCTTTCCGCGTGGAGGTCAATGGCAGCCATACCGATACCATTGACTCCGTCATAAACGGCAAGACCGTGACGTTTTTCAAGATCGGTTCCGGCTGCAACAGCGTTGTTCCCGCGGTCATGGACGGCGCAGTTGACCTTAATCGAGGCGGCGGCGGAGATGATCTTCTGCTCTACTGCACCACCGATCCCGCCGCAGGTCTGCCTGTCACCGATATCGGTATGAGCAACAGCAAAAGCAGAGAGACCGCCTACAATGAGCTGATCAGCAACGGCTACACCCTGGCCACATACTTTGACAACACAACGGTCCCCGCCGACTGCAACAAGGGTCAGGACACTTTTGTTTCTTCAAGCGATTATATCTTCTTCGGCTACAAGAACACCGGGACTAATACTGACGTTACAACCGAGTGCAAAAGATTGGGCGAAACCTATAAAAAAGCGAAGGACGCCTATGAAAACGGCGGCGTCGGCTATACAAGCGCGGCTATGCGCACGGCTCTGGGCAACGCAGAAATAGTCCTTGCAGACTATTTTGAGGACAGCTATTCGACGATCTACTCGGCCGCGGCAATAAACTCCGTGAACAAGGCGCTCATGGAAGCCATGCCCGCAATGTCTCCGGGCCAGGCATACAGCGTCAATATCAGCGCGGCCAATTACAGAAGATATTTCACCTTTACCCCCGCCGAAACCGGCGACTATGTTTTGTTCACAACAGGCGAGGACGCCAAGCCTGATACCATGCTCCACATTCTGGACGTTGAGCCTTCCTACGGCGCTGATACAGGCTACAACAACAATCAGGCCGCGGGCACATACAACATCAAATACTATAACGATGACATTGTCACCATTCAGGCAAACGGCAACTATGTGGCAAGGGTCCTAGGACTGCACAACTACAAATCTTACATTGTGGCCAGACTTTCCGCCAACACTAAGTATTATATAGACTGCGGCCACTTTGCGGCCGGCGGTACCAGCTATGTTCAGATCCGCAAAGCGGTGGACGTCACCTTCAAGTCCGCGGGAGGCTCCGGAGACAAGACCCTCACGCTGCCCGCCGGCTACCCTACAATGAAGATGAATCAGGCCGGTGTGGAGAGGGAGGATCACTCTCTGCTTGCCTGGTCGGATCAGGGCATGAGAGATATGCCGAAGAAATGCATGGCGGCGGATATCATTTCCGTACCCACCATGAACGCGACGTATTACGCTCTCTGGTATCCCTTGATGCCCGAGCCTGTTGAGCTGAACACAGGCTCCGACTATGTGTCCAAAATGACCGAGGGCGGTCAGATAAACTATTGGCAGTTCACTCCGCAGATCACCGGCACATATGTGCTGTACAGCACCTCCGATTCGGATGCGGCCGCGTCCGCTGATCCCATCTTGCTGATATACAACGCCGCGGACTACCTGGCTGACGCCTCATATCTGCATTACAACGACGACGGCCTTGAGCTCCGCACACCCCTGGGCGGCAACACAGCCTCCGTCGGAAGGAACGCGGTAATAAAAGCCGTCCTTAACGCCGGCACAAAATACCTTGTGGGCGTAAAGACCTGTCATGACGGTTCCTCCTACGCCGGTTCAGGCGGCTGTATGGGCAACATCAGCTTCCGCTTTGAGAGCGTCCCCACCGTCACCTTCAACGCCGACGGCGGCACAGCGCCCTCCCCGGATTCAAAAGAGGTCTATATCGGCAGAAGTTACGGAACTCTGCCCGTCACAGAAAAAACCGGCTGCACCTTCGACGGCTGGATGGGCCCGGCGAATTCAACCGCCTATATCATAAACGCCCCCGCCGAGCAGAGCGGCTCAAGCAACTCCGGCTCATTTACCGATATCAAGAAATGGAAGCTCGATCCCTCCTTCAAACCAGGTGAGTCCTACACTCTGGAGTTCGACGCCAAGGGCACCGGAGACATTGAGGCCTACTTCTACGGCGAACAGGGCTATCTGCAGGTGGCAAACGCCGTGAGCGGCGGCGGAGAGACAAGAAACAGCGCGGACGGCTACTTCCCCTTTGCGCTCAACTCATCCTACACACATTACACCGTGACATATACCCTGGGCTCCGTCGGTGACGGCGCGGTGGCCAGATACGTACTGCTCCGCGTTCGCAACGGCAGCAGCGCCACCGTCAGGAACGTCAAAGTCTTACAGAACAAGTTCGTTTCCGACAGTACGGTAAGGATTCCCTTCGACCATACCCTGACCGCAAAATGGACTGTAAACACCTATACCGTCACCTGGATAGCGGACGGCCAAAAGACAACCGTTCCGGTCAGATTCGGCGAAACCATCACAAACCCCGCCGCCCCTGTCAAGGAGGGGTATACCTTCAAGGGCTGGACTCCGGAGGTGCCCCGCACAATGCCGGCCAACGACCTGACCTTTACCGCTGTGTTTGAAAAGAACGCGGTTCCCTCTGTCGGCATAGCGGGTTACACCGCCAACCTGACGGTGAACTTCAAGACCACAATGATCTTCCACTGTGAGGCAAGCGATTTGCCGAAGGGCGCCCAGACGCACTGGTTCATCAACGGCAAGGATATGGGCACAGGTGAGACTTACACCGTTTCAAAGGCAAAGAGCAGCTTCTCGGTTCAGATCAAGGCGATAGATGAAGACGGAAACGTCGTCGCCGAAAGCGCGGTGGAGCAGGTCAAGGTAAAGACCGATATCTTCAGCGTGATCATAGCTTTCATCAAAAATCTTTTCGGCGCTGAAGAAATAATCGACCAGAGGTAGCGGGCTTTACCCGGAAGACGATCCGGGTCCATAAAAATAAATTGTTGACAAATCCCCGATTATGGTTTATAATCCGAACATGAAGACTTGCCCCTTTCGGAAAGCCTGTCAGGGAGTGCGCGCCGCGACTGAAAGCGCGCTCAGGTGAGTAGTGGGCGCAGGAACACTTCGGGCAGCCGGTAAAACCGGTTGCAAGGGAACTGTAAATTTTATAAAAAAGAGGTTGCGCTTTTGCGCATCAATGCGGGTGGCACCGCGGGTAGCTTTGATACTCGTCCCGGGAATTGTTCATACACAGTTCCCGGGATTTTATATTTTTGGAGGCGTATTTATGTACAGAACCCACTACTGTAACGACATCAGAGTAGAACACATCGGTCAGGAGATAAGCCTTGCCGGCTGGGTGGATACCATCAGGGATCACGGCGGCGTTATCTTCCTCGATATCCGCGATTACACGGGCATCACGCAGACGGTCATCCACGACGAGAGTATGCTCAAGGGCGTCAACAAGGAGGCTGTTATCTCCGTTAAGGGCGTTGTCACAAAGCGCGACGAGGAGACCATAAACGAGAAGCTTGACACGGGTCTTGTGGAGCTTATGGTCAGCGAGCTGGAGATATTGGGCACCTGCCGCAACCAGCTCCCCTTTGAGATCAACGACTCCAAGGCCACCCGTGAGGACGTGAGGCTCAAATACCGTTTCCTTGATCTGAGGAACCCGGAAATATATTCAAACATAGTCCTCCGCTCAAAGGTGATAAGCCACCTGCGCAGATGCATGGAGGATAAGGGCTTTATGGATATCCAGACCCCCATACTCACCGCTTCCTCCCCGGAGGGCGCCCGCGATTTCCTTGTGCCCAGCAGGAAGCACCCGGGCAAGTTTTACGCTCTGCCCCAGGCTCCCCAGCAGTTCAAGCAGCTGCTGATGGTTTCCGGCTTTGATAAATATTATCAGATCGCTCCCTGCTTCCGTGATGAGGACGCAAGGCAGGACCGTTCCCCCGGCGAATTTTATCAGCTTGACTTTGAGATGGCCTTTGCCTCCCAGGAGGAGGTGCTTGAGGTCTGCGAGGACGTTATAAGCGACACCTTTCGCAAATTCTCCGACAAAAAGGTCTCCGCAACTCCCTTCCCGCGCATAACCTACGCAGACGCCATGCTCAAATACGGCTCGGACAAACCCGACCTCCGCAATCCCCTTGTGATCTGCGACCTGACCGAGTTCTTCAGCAAGGTGGAATTCCCCCTGTTCAAGGGCAAGCCGGTCAGGGGCATCGTGGCGGATTGCGCCGGTCAGCCCAGGAGCTTCTTTGAGCGTTCACTCAAGTTTGCCATGGGTATCGGCATGAAGGGCCTTGGCTACCTGACCCTCACCGAGGGCGTGTTCAAGGGTCCCATTGAGAAGTTCCTTTCCGACGAGCAGAAAAAGGAGATAATCGACATCACCGGCATGAAGGAAGGGGAGACCCTCTTCTTTATCTGCGACTCCATCCATATCGTCAACCGTTTCGCGGGTCAGATCAGAACATGGCTGGGCGAGACCCTTGGCATAATCAATACAGACGCTTTTGAGTTCTGCTTTGTGGTGGATTTCCCCATGTATGAGATCGACGAGAGCACGGGAGACACCATATTCACCCACAACCCCTTCTCAATGCCCCAGGGCGGTCTGAAGGCGCTCACCGAAAAGAAGCCCACCGAGGTCTACGCTTACCAGTACGATCTGGTGTGCAACGGCGTTGAGCTGGCCTCCGGCGCGGTGAGGAACCACAGCCCGGAGATAATGAAGAAGGCCTTTGAGATCGCCGGCTATTCCGAGGAGGAGCTGGAAAAGAGGTTCAGCGCCCTTTACAACGCCTTCCACTACGGCGCTCCGCCCCACGCGGGTATGGCTCCCGGAATCGACAGGATGATAATGCTCCTTGCCGACGAGGACACCATCCGCGACGTTATCGCCTTCCCCCTCAACGGCAACGCGCAGGATCTTCTCCTGGGCGCCCCCGGAGAGGTCACGGAGCAGCAGCTGCTTGAGGCAAATATCAGCATAAGAGAATAAAAACAGCAAAGAGCGTCAGCCGCCGCCGGTGGATAGCCATCGGCAGCGGCTGATTTTATGTCAGGTCAATCCAGTATATCCTGCCCGAAATCCTCCAGTTTTTCGTTGGTTTGTATCAGGGAAAGTTTATTGTTCAGGCAGAAGATGATAACGCTGTCCCGCGGCGAGCGGGGGTAAAGATCGGTGAGGTTGCAGACCTTGAGCAGTTTTCTTGTCTCCGGGACGGTCAGCCCCATGCCGAAGGCCAGCATCAGGATCTTGTTCCGTGAGGGATTTGTCCGCGTGCCGCTGAAGATCTGGTAGGCGTAATTTTTGTCGAGATTTGCCTTCCGGATGACCTCGCTTTTGTTCAGCGCCTTTTCACTGAGCAGAACTTCAAGGTACTCTGACACGGAGGAAAAATAAAGCTCCCCCACAGCCTCACTGAAAAATTCTTCGTATGTTTTTTTGGATTCCAGGATCTTCATCAGCTCATCGGTGGATTTATTCATGGTTTTCTCCTGTCAAAAATTTTCTGAAAATATAACAATCAAGGTCTTTTTTATGATAAAATATTTCCGATACAAAATCAAGGGCGTGAAATCTTATGTATGAAATAATCAAGGAGATAAATGACGATACCTGCCTTGCCATAAAGGACGCGCACCTTTATGTGCTCAAAAGGATCGATCCGGGGGACAGCAACATATACAAAAGCCTGACGCAGCTTAACAATCCCAACATTGCCGCACACTTCGGCTGCATTGCCATTGAGAATAAATTTTACGCTGTGGAGGACTACATACAGGGCTGCACATTGGAGGAATATTGCAGGGCGAATTATCCCCTGAACACCGGGCGCATACGCGGGATAGCCGATGGTATCTGCAACGGGCTGCGGGATATACACCGCCTCGGGATAATCCACCGTGACATCACGCCCACAAATATAATCATAGATTCCGGCGGTACGCCGGTGATAATCGACTTTGGCATAAGCCGCAGATTTAAGCCGGACAAATCAAAGGACACCCGGATTCTCGGAACCCAAGGCTACGCCGCCCCGGAGCAGTACGGCTTTGCCCAGACAGGCGCACAGGCGGATATTTATTCCCTGGGCGTGCTGATAAATTATATGGCGACGCTTAAGACTCCGGACGAGGAGCTGCCGAAAAACGAGCTTTACGGAATAGTCAGAAAATGTATAGAGATCGATCCTGTTTACAGGTACAAAAATATAGACGAGCTCTCAAATGCACTTAACGGCAGGAGCGCGGAGGCGTGGTTAAGAGCCATACCCGGATTCCGCCGGGGTAACGGCATAAATATGCTCATAGCTTCGTTTTATTATATGTCCGTAGCGGTAATAATAGCCGTAATAATCGGAATGGAAAAAAGCATCAAAGCGTTGGTGATGGGGATTCTCTGGGTGATATTCAGTATGCTCCTGCCGGTACCTGTGCTCACAAATTACATGGACTGGATAAACAAACTGGAATTTACCAAAAGGCTGACCAGCGGCGGCAGGCTGGCATTCCGAATCATAATAGCCTTTGCCCTTGAAATGATGTCGGTCGTTTTTATTATGCTGTCAGGCAGTTAAAAAGTGGTGTGCTGTCAGCACACCACTTCCTGTTCCCGTTACCATATAATGGAAACACAACAGAACAGGAGGAATTAAAATGAATGAATATTTTCAGCAGAATCCCATGGGTCAAAACAATGCGGATGTACAGTTGGCTGTCAACGCGGCTTTAAAAGACGAGAAGAAAAAGCGCAAAAAGAAAAGGCTGATAATCATTATTTCCGTTCTTGCGGTCATTGTTTTGATCGTCGCGGTTTCAGGCAACGATGATAACAAAAAGGTAGAGACGATAGAGACCACAACGGTTTCTTTAAGCGGCAACAAAGGAATCGAAGGCCAGACAGAAAAAGCTGCTGACGAAAAGATCAAGCTCGGAACGGCTGTCACTGTAAAGGATCTTAAGATATCCTACCTTTCCTGCAACACGAACTTTAAGAATTACGACCAGTATGCAGAACCCAAAAGCGGCAACAAGATCATCAGAGCTGAGTTCAACTTTGAAAATCTGGGTGTTGAAGACAAAGTCCTTAACGGCTTTACCTGCTATGCGGACAACACAAAATGCGAGTCGTATTTCTTTGCTGAGGATTATAAGGATCCGATTTTGCAGACCATCTCCCCAGGAAGAAGCACAAAGGGCATAGTCTACTATGAGGTGCCTGTCAACGCAAAGGATGTGGAACTGGAACTTGAGATAAACATATGGACAAACGAAAAACTGCTGTTTGTTGTGGAATAATAATTCAAAATACCTCTGCTCTCTCTTTTCGAGGGGGCAGATTTTTTGTTTCATATGGTTATTTCTTTATGTAATATAAAAAACAAGGCGATATTTTCTTTTTTGAAAATATTTTGCGCACAGTATATAGTATAATTACTGTGTATGAGTATAATTGTGATCGTTTTTTGATCATCACTGTACAAATAAATTTTCTAACTTACAATAAATCAGACGAGAGCGAGGCAGAGGTATGGAAAAAACAAAGCTTGACGGTCTTTTGAGCCTGAACGAATTACAGCTTTCAGAGGATGAAACGGCATCCGTTCTTGGCGCGTTTGAGTTCATGGAGGGTCAGGAGAAGATCATGGACGGCATCAACACGGAGAACGTGGAGGTCATGGTTCACGTGATGCCCATGGAAAACGTGCTCAGGGAGGACGTCCGGGAGCAGCCCTTTACAAGGGAGGCTCTGCTTGAGGGCGCCCCTGAACATACAGAGGACTCCTGGCAGGTTCCCAGACTTGTAAAGTAATTTAAGAAAGGAATTGCACGGGTCGCAGCGGACTTGTGTTTTGTGGAGATAAATATGAAAGAATATATTACCAAAATCGGTTCGGGAGATCTTGCGGTTGATGATACCCTGCTCACAAAGGGTGTGGAGACCACCGCAGGCTCAAAGATACTTTCCGGCTTTGTTCCGCTTTTTTCCGCGGAGGCGGTGGAGCGCGCGGTGAAGGCAGGCTACACTGTTAGCGGCAAAACCAATGTGGGCGAATTCGGGCTGGATCTTGTGGGTGAGTTTTCCAATTACAATGACGGAGACGAGGTCCTTCGCGGCGCGGCCGCGGAGCTTATCGCAAAAGGCGAGGTCAAGGGCGCCCTTGAGGTGGATCTTAACGGCGCGCCCAGACGGGCGGCGACCTTGTCCGGAACGGACTTTATAAAGCCCACCTACGGCACCGTTTCCCGTTACGGAATTATTCCCTGCGCCTGCTCCGGCGAACAGGTGGGAGCGGCGGCTGCCAATGCGGCGGAGACTAAAAAGCTCCTTGCAGCCGTTGCCGGGCATGACGGCAAGGACGGTACGAGCCTGCCTGCCGAGGCTTATGATTACAGCTGCGGTAAAGAGCCTGCCGGAATGAAGGCCGGCATCATTACTCAGCTCTTTGAGCTTGCCTCGGAGGAGACTAAGGCGGTAATAAAAGGTTACGCCGAAAAGCTCAAGGCTCTGGGAGTCAGCGTTGAGGAGGTCAGCGTTGAGGAGATCGCGGCGGCGCAGAGCGCATGGCAGATACTTATGGCGGCGGAGACCTGCAACAATGTTTCCCGTTATGACGGAGTAAAGTTCGGCTACCGCACCCCCAACTACAAAAATATAGATGAGCTTTACATAGGCTCAAGGACTGAGGGCATGAACCTTTTGACAAAAACCACCGTGCTTTACGGTTCGGACGTGCTTTCAAAGGGCCGCTATTTTACCTGCTATGACAAGGCTCTTAAGGTAAGGAGAGTTGTGGCGGAAAGGTTCGGCGAGCTGTTCAAGACCTATGACCTTTTGCTTGCCCCTGCCTGCGGAAAAACGGAATATAAAAAGTACGATATAACCAGGGCCTTTGAAACTGTGTACGGTGAGAGCGTTTTTACCGCCGTTCCTAATCTCATCGGCATTCCCGCCATGGTCACCAAGGGCGTTCAGCTCATGGCCGGCCATTTTGAGGAGAAAACTTTATTTAAAATTGCCGAAAGCGCGGAAGGGACGGATAAGTAATGAAATACGAAATAGTTATCGGTTTGGAGACCCATGTGGAGCTTAATACCCGGTCAAAGATATTCTGCGCCTGCGGCGGGCACTCAAGCCACGGCGAACCTAACGACTGCGTGTGCCCTGCCTGCTGCGGTATGCCGGGTATGCTGCCTGTGACCAACAAGCGCGTTGTGGAGCTGGCTGTGATGGCCGGACTTATGCTCAACTGCGAAATAAACCGCTACACGACTTTTGACAAAAAGAGCTATTATTACCCCGATCTGCCCTGCGCCTATCAGGTGACCCAGTGGTTCCACCCCATATGCACCAACGGCCTTGTGGAGGTGCAGACCAAAAACGGCACGGCAAAGATCGGCATAAAGCAGATCCATATGGAGGAGGACGCGGGCAAACTTGTCCACGACGACTGGTCGGACACCACCCTGGTGGATTTCAACAGAACCAGCGTGCCCCTCATTGAGATAGTCAGCCGCCCTGATTTCCGTTCCGCGGAGGAGGTGCTGGCCTATCTTGAAAAGCTCAAAGCCATGTTCAGGTTCGCCAACATTTCCGAGTGTGAGGAGGGCGCAATGAGGTGTGACGTCAACATCTCCATCCGTCCCGAGGGGTCAACTGAGCTGGGCGTGAGAACCGAGATCAAAAATATGAGCTCCCTTTCATCGATAGAGAGGGCAATCAAATACGAGACCGCCCGTCACATGGACGCCATCGAGCGCCAGACAGAGGTGCTGGTTCAGGAGACAAGACGCTGGGATGACATCAAGGGCAAGACCTTCTCCATGAGGAACAAGGAAACGGCGGCGGATTACAGATATTTCCCCGACCCCAACATTATGCCCATAGTTATTGACGACGAATGGCTTGAGAAGATCAAGGCCGATATGCCTGCCTCCCCGGAGGAAAAAGCTGCCGAATACAGGGCACTGGGCGTTTCGGACAAGGAGATAGAGCTGCTCATATCCAAGCGCAATCTCTGCGATCTGTTTGATGAGCTGCTCATGAAGGGCTGTAATGTTCAGGATATCGTTTCGTGGATACTTACAGAGTGCGCCGGTGTTCTGCGCAAAAAGGGTCAGGTGTTGGACGAGCTTAGTATACCGGCGGAAAAGCTTGCGAGGATAATTGCCATGACCGCGTCCAACGAGGTTACAAGAGGCGCGGGCAGGAAGATACTTGTAGCCGTTCTGGATGACGACGTTGATCCGGATAAATTCTGCGAGGAAAACAACCTTGCCGCTCAGGGCGACGAAAGCCTTATCAATGATGTGGTAAAGAAGGTCATCGAGGAAAATCCGGGCGCTGTCAATGATTATCTGGGAGGCAAAACAAAGGCGTTCCAGGCGTTGTTTGGCGGTTGCATGAAGCAGCTCAGGGGCAACGGTGATCCGGCGATAATCAGAGCTCAGCTTGAAAACGAGCTGGCAAAGCTGAGCTGAATAAAGCTTCGGCAGGCTCTTGGCTCACCGAAGGAAGATGTTTATTATTGTATAAAAACGGTAAAAGGGGGAGATATTTTGAGCAGTTTCGATTGTAAGCTGTGCGGAAAATCTGTTGAAATTGCTCCGGGAAGCAAGGTGTTCACCTGCCCGGACTGTTCCCTTATCAACACGGCAGAGGATTGTGTGGACGAGGTGGCGCAGCAGTTTAACCGCGCAAATACCCTCAGGAGAGCAAGCAAATTCGATAACGCGGCTGAGATATACAACGAGATACTGGCAAAATATGAAAACTATGCCGAGGCTTACTGGGGCCTTACGCTTTGCGACTACGGCGTAATATTCTTTGTGGATGAAGTGACCGGAAAGCCCCAGCCCATGTGCACAAAAAAGGCCATCAAGGTGATAGCCGCCAATAACAATTACAATCTGCTTTTAAAGTATGCGGACAGGCAGACTATCGACATCTACAAGGAGATGGCCGAAAAGATCTCCGAGATCCAGAGGAAGGATCGGAACAAGACCGTGCTGCCCACGTCGTTTGAGGAGGTCAAGACAGCGGCGGATGAAATCGCGGAGGCTCAACAGGCTAATGAGCCGGAAGAGGCTGCCTCCGTTGAGAATGGGGAGACGAAAAAAAGCGGTGACAGCTCCTCGGAG
Organism: uncultured Clostridia bacterium; assembly: GCA_946626015.1. GTDB lineage: Bacteria > Bacillota > Clostridia > Oscillospirales > Acutalibacteraceae > JAAZFZ01. The sequence goes on from CAMOTT010000021.1 coordinate 11,654, forward strand.
GGTCACCACCACCATCATCACCACCACCATCATCATCATCACCATCATCACAGCCGCCATCATCATCATCGGAGCAGCAGTTCCCAGCCAAAACGCGGAAACAAGCCGGGAACAAATACCCACAAGGTAAAGGCTGAAGATGATACCGACATGAGCGAGGCCTTTGTCCACAACAAAGAGATGATAGAAAAGTATGAGAATATCGACACTATAAGGGTCTCGGTCTCCGATGACAAGGTAAGGCACCATATCCACGAAAATCCGGACGTTTACAATATCAAAGGCACAACAAAGCTTGTGGAGAAAAAGTCCAAGAAAAGGGATAAAAACTTCCTGCTCATAACCCTTGCCATTGTTGTCCCGGTGGTGTTGCTCTCGCTGCTGTACTGGTTCATCAAAACCATGAGTTAAAATTCAAAATTTTCTGCGCAGTTCAATTACCTTGCCCAGGATTGTGACAGGGGTGTCCCTGATATCCTCCGGGGTGAAGATAAGGGGCTCATAACTGCTGTTGAGCGGTACCAGCATAATGCCGGTACCGTTTTTTATTACCTTTTTTACCGTTGCGTCCGTGCCGCCGATGAGCACAACGGCAATGTCTCCGCTGTCCACATCCTGCTGGCGGCGGACTATTACCGTGTCTCCGTCGCAGATGCGGGGCGTCATACTGTCACCGGAGACACGCAGGCCGAAATACTCCCCTCCCGCCGCCATAAGGGGGCTTATCTCCTCGTAGTCCAGCACCTCTTCCATGGCCTCCACAGGCATACCGGCACGCACCCTGCCAAGCACGGGGACAAGGTTTGATTTGGGTTTATCTATGCCCAGCAGGGTATCCACAGAAACCCCGAAATAGGAGGAAAGTATGGTGAGCGACTCCCTGTCCGGCACGGTGCGCTCGTTTTCCCACTGGCTGACGGCTGTCTGATGAACGTGACAGATTTCCGCCAGCTCTTTTTGTGACACATTGTGCTGGGTGCGAAGTTTTCTGATGATATTCATTTTACTATCCCCCCTGTTTTTGCGGCCTCCGGTAAGATTGGTGGCTTTTATGGATATGTTTGCTTTTGTTAAAATATGCAAAGACGGAACAATAATCTGTCATTATTATAAGCCATACTATTATAAATGTCAATATTCGACATTAAAAAATTATTTTAGCTATTGACAAGATGGAAAATAGTGGCTATTATATTAGTGCAGCTATTAAAAAAGTCTATGGAGGTTAAAAGTGTTTAGTTTGTCTTATCCACAATCAGCCCCGACGTATGAGGAGGCCGCCCTTGCCGAGCAGTCCTATCTGGACTGGGAGCGGTCGGAATACGAGGGACTTGTGCAGTATGTTTGGCGTCGAAGGAATATTACCCTTGCCGCCGTGGCGCGCAGCGTTATTGACGAACAGCTTACCCCGGCGGAGCAGACTGTAATAAAAAAACACTGGTTCGAGGGGAAGAACTGCGCGCAAATTGCAAAGGAACAGGGGCTCAACAGGTCAAGCGTGACCCGTACCCTGAACAAGGCCATGGAAAAGCTGGAGACATACCTTAAATATGTTGTGATGTATCAGCAGAGCCTGCGCAAGGTCCGGGTGCTGCCCCTTGCGGTGAACCGGGCGCTTACAGCGGCAGCGGCGGCGGAGCGGAAAGGGGAAACGGTAGGCGGCCGCATCCGCCGGTTACGGCAGGGGGAGGATCTTTCAACCTGCCAGCTTGCCTTTGGGGTAAATATGGGGGAGGATCGGTTGTTAAAAATCGAAGACGGTCAGGCCGAACCCCTTGCCGGAGAGCTTGCAAGGTTCGCAAAATTTTTCGGCGTTTCCGCCGATGAGCTGCTTTTCGGCAAAAACAAAGATTCTTGAAAAGGAGAAGGACTATGAGAAAAAATATTTGTGAATTGTCCGAGGAATATTTTGCGGGCGTGGGGATCCTTGATGAGCTGATAGAAAAATACAGGCGTAAATTGCATCTGCTCAGAGGGGGAAGCAAAACCGAGATAAAGCGGATCGAGGGGCTGTTGAGGTATTATTACAGCCAGCGCAACGATATGCTTGACACGGCCCATTATCTGAAAAATTATTACAAGGCAGGCTGACCCGTACAGCCGGTCTATTTAAAGAAGAGAGGAAAAATCAACGATGAAAAAGGTTGAAATCACACTGAATTCGGACGGAAGCTACACCTGCTCCCAGGACAAGATCTACATAGGCGAGCATATGGCGGTGGAGCTTGAGATCACTCTGCCGGAGGATATGCAGACGGGCTTTGAAAGCTACGCTCTGTGCCTTGACCCGTCCGGGATGTGCAAAAAAATCATTATAAGCGGAATAAAGGACGCGGAGCTCAACGAATCCGCCAAGGCACGGTTTTCGGAGGGAGTCATCTATTGCGCCCTCCCCCGGGAGTTCACCGAAACGCCGGAGCTTTATATGCAGGCGGAGGCAAGGGTGGAGTCGGGCAACTCTGTGACCTATGTGGAAAAAACCGGGATCTTCTGCGTAAAATTTGACAAGTCCATAGTTGGCAGGGAATTTGTAACCGACCCCTGTTTTTCAGGGATATTTGACCCGGAAAAGTACACTGTGAACGATCTTGGCCACACCCACTCCTACAACAGCCTTTTGGATCTGCCGGAGCTTTATCAGCCGGACAATGACGTGCATATAAAATTTGTCTCTTTGGCGGACGAGGATTACCGTGAGCCGATGGAGGTCATAAACCCGGGAGACTATGTGACCCTTCCTCCCAGATTTTCGCTGATAAAAGACGGCAAAAAGCGCAAGGTTTACGGTTGGAAGCTCCACGAGACCGACGAGCGCATCTTTGACGGCGCTTACAGGTACCCGATCCCCAGAGGCTTTAAAGGCACCATCACATTCTACGCCCAGTGGTCTGCAAATTATTATGAGTATATTGGCCTTACAAGGGAGATCACAAACATGGCGAACGGGGATTCCTTCCCGGTAAACTCAAACGATGTAATGTACATTTACGAGACGTACAGAAGCTCCTCCTTTGAGGAGGAGGGCATTGACGCTCTGCTGGAGGAGCTGGAGCTTGCCAACTCAAGGGTCAACACAATGAACTGCCCCAGCCAGAAAGAGGTGGATATGCAGGTGAAAAAGCTGCGGGATCTGCTCAACGGCATAAAGCTTAAAAAGCTGCCGGCAAGGATCGCCTGCAGCGAGGGAGCCGCCCATGACCACAACTGGAAAAATATAGTGAACTACTGTGTTTCGCTTTTCGGTGAGGACGTTACTCTGGATACCATTGCCCTTAACACTCCCATACCGGAGGACTGTATATTCACGGATCAATCCATGGCGGCTTTGCGCGAAAAGCTTGTGGATCTGAAGGATATACTTATCCTTGCAATGTCGGATATGTACCGTATACCGGAGCTGAGCACTATGACTATGGTAATGGGTATGCTCTACAATAAATATCACGCCCTGACCAGAAAAACGAGCTGTGTGGTAGATATGGTATCCACAACAGTGTCTGTTTCGACTCAGGACGGGGTGGAGTACAAATACGGCACCTTGAACACCCTGAGCATCACGCTGCCCGCGGAGCCCAGATACAAGACGCGCATAACCTTTACCAGCGGAAATGAGGCGACGGTGGTGGCCTTTACCGCAATGCCCGTGTGGGCGGACGGAGAGATACCGGAAATAGCTGCCGGAAGAACGTATCAGATAGACATTGAGGACGGTCTGGCGGTTTGGAGGGGTTTTTATGCGGCAAGCTGACAGACGCAGAGCTTTGCTGCCCGGCAGCGCCGGTTCGGGCTGGGATTTTGAGTTCGACGCCTCAACCGGAGTTCTGCCCCCGGCGGATAAAATGACAGTTGCCCTTGTGACCCCGGGGTACGCGGATCAATCCACTGCGGAATTCGTAAACGGATATTACAGGCTCACGGGTATCGGCAGCACTTCCGCGGACGGCAACGGCATAGCCCTGAGGCTCAACTCCTCATATCTCGGCACAAGGTGCGAGGCAGAGTGCGCCTTCTATATCAGAACCTATTCCATAAGCGAGCTGGCGCTTCAGTTCAGCCTGAGAGTCTCCGCCGGGCACGATTTTATTGTGCGAATACAAAGTGGGAGGCTGGCCATATATGAACAACGGGGAACGGCCATAAACAAATACTATAACTCCACCACGACCACCGCCAATACCCGTTACGTTCTCCGCTGTGAGCTGGACGGCGAGAACAGCGTGGCTTCTTTCTACCTTAACGATGAGCTTATCGTTAAGAAAACCACGTATTTCGTTATGGATAACTGCGACTACACAAGCCAGGTCATGGCGGTGTCGGCGGGTTACAGCAACCGCGCGCAGGTGGATATAGAATATTTTAAATACAGAAAATTATAGGAGAAAAAATATGAGAAAGCTTTACGGAAGAATAAACGAAAGCGGAGGGTTTGAGCGCGCGCCAAAAACTTTGGATCTGGACGGATATATCATCCTCAATCCTTTGGAGGTGCACTATCGCAGAGCAGGCTACAAGCCGGTAAGGGAGACTGAAGGCGCCGGTCTGGTAACCTATACCGAGACGGAGGAGGAGATACTTCAATCATGGAGCGGCAATACAAATTCCGATGGCGAGGATCACATAACGGCGCTGGAAATGGCCGTCTGCGAATTATATGAATTGATAGAGGGAGTGCTTAAGAATGGCGAAAATTTATTATAATCTTATAGTCAAGGGCAAAAAGACCCTTGAGGAGGTGCCTGCCGCGCTGAGAGGGCAGGTCGCCGCCCTGCTGGAGGTGAGGGAAGCTTGATACACGCCTTGTTTACCGCGGCGCCCCTTACGATATTGGCCGTGCCGCTGATGATACTGTACAGGCTGAGCGAATGGGGGTTGATCTGATGGCAAAGACAAGCGCAGGGCTTGTTGCCCATGCCGGGGCGCAGATAGGTCTGCCCTACGTCTACGGCACCTACGGAAAGGCGCTCACAGCCGATATCGTGCGCCAAAAAGCAAAGCAGTACCCCACGCAGATGTACGCCTCACGGGAGGAGTACGCCTTAAAACATTTTTTGGGCAAACGCAGCTACGACTGCGCCGGGCTGGTCAAGTCCTATATGTTTCAGGAAACGCCCGACGCGGCGCCGAAATACAGCGAAAAATACGACAAAAACGTGGGCGGTCTGATAAAGGCCTGCGTTGAGACAGGGGCGATATCCTCCATTCCCGAGATCCCCGGGCTGCTGGTGTTCCGGGGCACTGCCCACGTGGGGATCTACGCGGGGGACGGAGTTGTGATCGAGGCAAAGGGCTTTGACTACGGCGTGGTAAAAAGCAGGCTCTCCTCCGGCGGCTGGGATAAGTGGGGAAAGCTCGGCTGGATAAGCTATCCCCGGCAGGCAGCCTCTCCGGTTACGGCTCAGAAGACGGAGGACGCTGTTTTTACGGCGGAAAAGATATTCAAAAACACCTCCGGCGAGACGCTCAGCGTGTTTGCCGACACTAAGCTTGAAACAAAGATCGGTACCCTCCCGGCAGGGAACAGCTGTAAATGTCTGGGGGTCATCGACAAAAAAGCCCTGCTGAAATACAGGGTGGTTTCAACAGGGGCATACAAGGTGGGTTTTACAAGCTTCGTTCAGGGGGTGGAGAGCTGAATGGCAACAACGGAAGAACGGCTTACGGCTCTTGAGACCAACGAAAAAAATATTTTTCACAGGATCGATGAAATCCGTAAGGACGTGAAGGATATACACGAGCTTACCGCGTCTGTGAAGCTCATTGCGGCGGAGACCGTGAGCATCAGCCAAAAGGTGGACAAGGTGGATTGCCGCTTGCAGGCGGTGGAAAACAAACCCGGAGACGATCTGCGGTACTATAAACGCACGGTCATTTCCTGCGCCATAACCGCGCTGGTAAGCGGAGCGATAGCGTCGGTGATGACGCTGATCTTAAAGTAAAGGGGGGAGAAAAAAATGAGCTTTTTGAATTTTGATTTTGCAAAGTGGTATTCTGTTATGCTGGCTGCTGCCGCAGCGGGAATGCTGGTGTGGTTCACCGTCAGGGGCGAGATAAAGACGGTGGAGGATATCCTTTTTAAACTTGTTACCAACGCGGAGATGAAATATCCCGGGGGAACAGGCGAGCTTAAACGGGCGGAGGTCATAGAGAAAATTTATCTGAGGCTGCCGCCTCTGCTCCGCTGCCTTATCTCGGAGGAACGGCTTTCGGATATGGTGGAGCAGGCTCTTAAAAAGGCAAAGGAGATCTGGCAGAACAATCATAACCTGTCCGACTACATACAGAAGAACAAATAAAAAGCAATAAACATACAAACAAGCGCGTTGGTTCACGATGTGCTGAAAGTTGACGGAGTCACAGCGGCGTCGATCTTGTACCACGATGGCGAGATAACTGCGTCTTAAGACGGTCAAACGACTGAACAAAAAAATCCCGGCCGTGACATTCAGATGAATGCCGCGGCCGGGATTTGACCTTATATTCAACCTTGTCCCGTCAGGTGATCCCATATTATATTTTTGATTTCCACAAGCTCTGTTTCGTAGGGCCGGGTGACGTCCACTGTGCGAACGTCCTTCGCGCCAAAGGAGAGGCTGCGGATGACCTGGTGCTTTTTTGCTACAAGCTCCGGGTCTTCCTCCGGCTTGCGGCGCAGGGATTCCTCCGGGGGCAACATGAGCTTTATAAGCAGATCCGGTGCGATCTTCGCGGCAAGGGCAAGGTAGTGTTCCTCCCGCTTTGCCGCGTGTTCCACGCAGGCCCGGGGGAGCTTGCCTTTGACCTTCGGCAGATAAAATGTGCGGATCTTTGCGCCGTCATTGATGCCCGGGACCTCCGCCTGGGGATAGCGGTCAAACAGGGCGATGCCGCCGTTTTTTAAATACCGCCCGGTTTTGCGCAGGGTCTTAAGGGTCAAACGGGCAACGCGCCGATAATCCGAGACTACAAGCAGAGCCGCAAGCGGACGAAAAACCCCGTTATGCGGTAAACGTGCGGCCAGACTGCGCTGGGGGGAACGGTAGTGTTCGCCGCTGCCAAGGTAGAAATTCCTGACCTCCAGCTTCCAGCGGAGCCAGTTGCCGATATCCCGGGTCACGGTGGATTTTCCGGCGCCGTCCTGCCCCACAAAGGCAATTCGCGCGCCCCCGGAAGCCAGAGCCTTTTTTGTAAAGCGGCTGAGGGAACGGGGAAAGATCCTGCGGTACGTTTCGTATTGGAGCCTGCGCTTGAGCTGCCGCAGCGCGGGGAAGCTCCGCTCTTTTTTAATGAGTTTTTCAAGGATACCGGCTACCGGCTGAACGTCCGGCTGCTCCTGCTCAAAAAGAGCATAGAGCCGATCCGCTTCACTGCCGCTCAATCCGCAGCGCGTGACGCTTAAGCGGAAATCAGCCTCATTCGTATTGGCGCGGAGGTAGGAAAGATTTGCCTTGATCTTGTCCTCATTTTTTAATGCGCCGGTAAAGATCCTGCAAAGCAGGATCAAAAATTCCACGGCAGGATCCTGCACCATACAGCCCTCCTGCTCCCGCGCCAGCTCAAAGCAGACGTCATAGGGCAAAAAGGTGTATTCGTGCACAAGCTGTTTGCCGAACACCGACCGGAAATGCAGGTGC
>CAMOTT010000022.1 GCA_946626015.1 uncultured Clostridia bacterium
GTCACGGGGGTAGAACACGGTGATCTTTGTGTTGGGAACGTCCTTAAAGCCCTCAAGGGCGGCTTTGCCGGTGTCGCCTGAGGTGGCAACAAGGATAACTATGGTCTTGTCGTCTCCGGTCTTCTTTGAGGCCTTTGTGAGCAGGTGGGGCAGGAGCTGGAGAGCCATATCCTTGAACGCGCAGGTGGGACCCTTCCACAGCTCAAGTATGTCCACACCCTCCTCAATGGGTACAAGAGGGGCGATTTTTTCGCTGCTGAACTTTCCGCCGCCGTAGGCGCCGTTCACGCAGTCGTCCAGCTCCTCATCTGTGAAATCGGTGAGATAAAGCTTGAGCACTTCCTTGGCTCTGCCTATATAGTCGAGCCTGGAAAGAGCTACGATCTGGTCAAGGGTGAGCTTGGGTATCTCCGTGGGAACGAACAGACCGCCGTCTGCGGAGATGCCCTTGGTTATCGCCTCCGCGGAGGAGACCCTGACATTGCTGTCCCTTGTGCTGGTATATAACATCAGTAGTACATCCCTTCTGAAAAGTGTACGCATAAGCTGTACTTAAAATTGTATCGGCTTTACATTATAGCAGAAACAGTATGCCGGTTGCAACTGTTGATTTTTCGGCGGAAATCATACTATGTGGAAGATAGTGTGGATAATTCTTGCAAAGAACTCAAGGATCTTTATCAATGTGATATACACTGCTTCCGCGCCGTGGGGAATAATGGATTCGGCTGTGTATGAGGGGAGCACCGCGTTGTTGTCATCGGGCTCATAGGCGTCAACGGTGATGCCCTCTATTGTGGACTCAAGGAAGATATCCGCCAGTTTGTTTGCGACGGTCTCCTTGAAGTTGAAGGAACCTGCGTAGTTGTACATATTCTCCTTGACCTGACCCAAACCGAGCTTTTCCGCAAAGGCGGAAACGTCGATGTTTTTCTCCTTGAACGTCTCAAGGAAGATCATCTTTATGATGTTCTTGAGGAGAACTATCTCAACGTTGTTGGACTGTATGTTTTCGTCGCCCTCCATGTGAGAGGTCAGGATCTTGCCGAGGATATCGTAAACGGTCTGATATTCGCTTGCGGGTATGTCGTACCTGTAATTTTTCGCGATCTCCTCAAAGCTGCGTCCGTCGGCGGGATCCTGAGTGTATATGGGTCTGCCGATATAGTCATAAATAACAGGCATGATCTCGTTGATCTGGGCGGCAAGCTTGCTGTCGCCGTTGATGTTGAGCTTGTTGATTATGGCTGAAGGATTGCCGATATATTTTTTGATGGTAAATTTCACACTTGTCTCAGCCACGCCGTAGGCATAGCTCTTCAGGCCGGCTTTGATGGCCTGAAGCTGCTCGTCGGTATAACCGCCGGGCAGGTAGCTCTTGTCTATGCCGTTGATATATTTTGTTGAAAAGCTGACGGATGAATCGGTGAAGTTCACTCTGCGGTAAGCGCAGGGATAAGCTGAAAGCGAGCCTGTGACCACGTCATAGATGCTGTTGCCTTTGAAGGTCGCCTTTGAGGAAATATCAAAGTTGTGGATGTGGCCGGAGAAAACGTATTTGATACCGGCATCGGCAAAGTTCTTCGCTAAATTTCCGGGAGCCTTTAATGAGGCGTCCTTGATGTAATCCAGAACGAGAGAACCTATGCCTCTGGTGTGATTGAGCACGTTGTGGTGCATCATGGCCACGGGGTATCTGCCCTCCGCTATCGCCTGAGCCGCCTGCTCGTCTATCCAGTTAAGGAGGTCGGCGCTGATCTCGCCGGTATCGACCTTTTTATTCTCAACATATATAGTGGAGTCGATGGCGATAAGCCTGTAATTGCTGCCCAGGTCATAGGTGTAGGAGAGGGAGCCTTCATGGCGGGCAAGAGCCTCGGAGTAGCCGAAGTCCTTGTACATCTCCGCAAACTTATCCTTGCCGAAGGAATAGCAGACGTCGTTGTTGCCGGGGATAACAAGGATCTCCTTGCCTGTTCTCTTCTCGGCTTTGGCCAGCTCTTTGGCGGCATATTCGTGGGTGGATTCGCTGCCCATATCCACGATATCGCCGGTAAGGAGCACATATTTGCTGCTTGTGCTGCTCAGATCTGAAAGAAATTTCTTGAATATGGCGTTTGATTCCGCCCCAAGGGCAGCTTTTGTGTTGTTCACGTGGCAGTAGACGCCGCTGTCGGGCAAGCCGTTGTTTGCGCTGACGGTGCCGTACTGCGCGGTAGGTACAATGTGCAGGTCAGACGCCACAACTAATTTTAAAGTTTCGTCCGCCGCAAGGGTGCCTAAAAGCGTAACGGGCACCAACAAAGCTACGCAAAGGATAGCCGCTACGATCCCGATAATGGTTTTTCTTGTTTGATTCATTAAGTATCAATCCTTTTAATTATTTTATGACTACAGTCACTGATACCTGGTTCATTGTCAACCGTTAAAGCTGACTTTCAAAGGCGTTTTCTATGTGCCTTAATTCCAATACATTATATTTTTCATCAAGGGTGATCTCGATAACGTCAAAACGGGGCTGCCTTTCCGTGGGGTACTTTTGCAGGTAGCCTGCTGCGGCATAGGTCAGCTTGCGCTGTTTGTTGAAGTCCACTGCCGCTGAGGGGATGTCGAAGGGGTTGCGCCCCCTCGTTTTGACCTCAACGAAAGCAAGACAGTCACCCCTGCCTGCGATGATGTCTATTTCTCCGCCCCTTACGCGGTAGTTTACACTTTCTATGCTGTAACCTTTATCGCGCAGATGCCTTGCGGCGTAGATTTCTCCCCATTTTCCGGTAAAATTGCCCTCCACGGATGATCATCCTCCCGGGTCATTTGTTTATTATTTTTTTGAGAAAGGTTCTCCTGTGAACGGGGGATATGCCGTGCTTTTCGATAAGCTCATAGTGCAGCTTTGTGCCATAGCCCTTGTGCTGATCAAAGGCGTATTGGGGATATTCCCGGGCAAGGTCGTACATAAATCTGTCCCTGCTGACCTTTGCGAGGATGGAGGCCGCCGCTATTGAGGGGCTCAGGGAATCGCCCTTGATAACTGTCTTTACGGGGATGCTGAGGGGCGGGGTCCTGTTTCCGTCCACCAGAGCGAAATCCGCCGGTTTGCACAAACCCTCCACCGCTCTTTTCATTGCAAGGAAGGTGGCTTGCAGGATGTTTATCTCATCTATCTCTTTTTCGTCCGCCGAGGCTATGGAATAAGCTTCGGCTTTTTCGATTATTATGTCGAATAATTGCTCTCTTTTCTTCTCCGAGAGCTTCTTTGAGTCGTTGAGCCCTTCGATCTCACAGCCCTCCGGCAAAATCACGGCCGCAGCAAATACGGGGCCTGCCAAAGGCCCTCTGCCTGCCTCGTCGACACCGCAGACGGAGGTGAAGCCGGCTGCAAGTGCCGCCTGTTCAAATTCAAAGGTCATATCATTCACTCTTTCAACAGGGCATTTCAAGTGTAATTTTGCCTAATTTGCCCTCACGGTATTCGTCAAACAGCATCACCGCGGCTCTTTCGGTGTCGATCTCTCCGCCGCCGATTAGCATACCTCTTTTGCGGCCTATCATCTCAAGCGCCTCAAAGGGTTCTTTGCCCTGAAAGCCGCTTATTTTGTAACGCTGCGCCAATCTTTCCGGGTAGTCGGAGATAAGTACTTCAAGGAGCCTCACGGCCATGGTCTCCGCGTCCAGTATTGTATCCTTGACCGAGCCGATGAAAGCGAGCTTATCCCCCACTGCCGGGTCGTCAAATTTCGGCCAAAGCACTCCGGGGGTGTCCAGAAGCTCCACCCCGTCCCCGATAGCGAACCACTGGTTGTGCCGGGTGACCCCGGGCTTGTCCGCCACCTTTGCGCGGGCCTTGCCCGCCATGCGGTTGATAAAGGAGGATTTGCCTGTGTTGGGTATGCCCACCACCATCACCCGGAGGGCTTTGCCGGGCATACCTTTTTCTGTATTTGAACGGATCTTATCTTTAAGCACGGTGCGCACGAGGGTGTGGTATTTATTCAGACCCTTGCCTGAGCGGCAGTCAACAGGCAGCACAAAGGCTCCCTGCTTCTCAAAAAAGCTCACCCATCTGCGGGTGGCGTTTTCGTCCGCCAGATCGCACTTGTTAAGCAGTATGATGTGGGGCTTGTTCCCGATAAGCTCATTCAGCTCAGGGTTGCGGCTGCTCAGGGGGATGCGCGCGTCCAGCAGTTCGGTCACCGCGTCCACCAGAGGCAGGCTTTCTTTGATGAGCCTGCGGGTCTTTGCCATATGCCCCGGGAACCATTGAACGTTCTGTTCCATCTGTCATTTCTCTTTCTTTTTGCGCCTGCTTCTGAGGCAGTACAGCCTTATGAGTATTGACTCCCAAAAGCCTATGTATTTCGGCGTGCTGATGAGGGAGGCCTCTATCTGCGCCTTGCAGTCCTTTTCAATTATCATTTCAAGCAGCGCTGTGTTGCTCTGGGTATCCGCACAGCAAAAGGCTCCCCTGTTCTTGACAAGCACCGCCGGGGAATGTTTGAGCTTGCTGACAACAGCCTCAGGCTCCGGTGAGGCGCAGCCCATGCTGACGCCCACGCAGCCGGCAAAATCGTTGAGCAGGGGTTTGATCCCGTAGCCCATGCGCGAGACCGCGACGGTGTAGGGCATGGCGCAGTGGCTGATGCATTTTACCTCGCCGTAGGCCTTGTATATCGCCCTGTGTATTTCGGCCTCCCGGGGGAAACGGCTGTCCGCCTCTCCGTCCATGGGAACAGTGAAGCTCTCGCCGTTTTTGCCCAACATAACAAAGGTGTTCGTTCTGCGGATGCTGTTGTAAACGTCTTTGCCGTAAGGGGCGCCTAAAGTGTTGGGAGTGGAGCGGAATCTGTCCTCACAAAGCTCCTCAAGGGTCAGAGCCACAAGATAGGCGGTGTTGAAGTTTTCGCCCATGCAGAAGGCTCCGCTGTTGGCGATGAGCACGGCTCTGGAGGGCAGGGAGACCACCGCGCCGGAGACGTTCCTGCGCAGGGCGCCGGTGCCGGGAAGGGCGTAACTGGCGCATTTTACTGTTCTGCCCAGTTTTTCGATATTGTCTATACCCTGAACAAGGATATCTCTGGACAGGACGCTCAAAACCGAAGCATTGAGCTGATTTGTGTGTATTATGAAATTTATTTCCGGTCGGAGCCTGTAACAGTCCGCATGGAAATTTCTCTCAAAAAAAGGTCTGTGGTCTTTGATAAAAGATTTTTTCTTTATTTCGTCTATGATGATGTCCTCCGTCGAAAGCTCGGCGAAGGAGCACCCGACGGGAGTTACCGCGAACAGGTTTTCGTCTACCCGGCAGCTTATGCTGCCCCAGGGGCCGATCATAAGCCCGGCGTCAACCAGCTTTTTGCCCGCGGAGATCACCGCCTGTTTTGCTTGTGCAGTGTCCATGGAGCGGTTCCTCGTCAAAACTAAACTTATTCAAACAATGCCTTCATGACTTTGACAGCGGAGGGAATGTCCACCTCAGGATCCTCGAGCCTTGCTTCGATGCTTATTTTGCCGTTATATCCGGCGGCTTTTATCTGATCCACAATGGGCTTGTAGTCAAACTCGTTCACATCGTGTGGGAAAAATCTGCATTTAGGAGGATTGGGATTTGAAAAGTGGATGTTTTTGAGATCGTCGCCGCACTCGCCGAAGACGGTGTAGGGCTCCTTCTCGATGAACATATGGTAGGTGTCCGCTAAAATTTTTACGTTGGGATGGTTGAGCTCACGGGAGTAGCTGAGGGCCTCGCTCACCGTGAAGATGGTTTCGGCAACCTCGTGGCTGAGGGGCTCGATGACCATGGTTATGCCGTATTCTTTAGCAACGTCGCCCATAACGCCCAGAACCCTGATCAGCCTGTCGTGCACCTCCGCGGGCTCAACGCCCTGGGGGATCCTTCTTGAGTTGCCGCTGCCGAAGGCGGGGTTCTCAATGCCCAGATAGGCGGCTCTGTAAAAGGCCTTTTTTATGTATTCAAGAGTCTTATCAAAGGGGGTCTCGGTCTCATCGATCACCTTTATGTCGCCGGGGAAAAAGCAGTTGGAGCAGAGCATGGGAAGGTCGGCTGCAACAAGTCTGTTTTTGACCTCTTTGAGCTCCTCCTCTGACCACTGGCAGATCTTTGTCAGGTTGCCTTCGATGAAATCATAACCGGAAGCCTTGATTTTCTCAATGTTTTCGGGTCCTGAACACATTCCGTATAACATAACGAAAACTCCTCTCGGATGAATTTTGTCTAAAAAATCGCAATTTCACGCATATTAAAGACTGTTTACACACCATTATATCAACTACTGTTTCAAATATCAACCGATATTTCAAGATTTTGAATACTTTTTATTACAAATTATAGGCGAATCGGGGAAACCTTCCGTAAAACGAGCCTTGACCGGCGGAACAGGGACAAGCGCCTGCGCAAAAATAATTTTTTATTTTTTGCCGTCAACAAAAAACCGGGAAAACCACAGGCTTAAAAGACCTTGAAAAATATACTTTTGGGGAGACGGAAAGACAATTTGCGCAAAGAAAAAATACAATAGTTAAACTGAAAAACATATTAAATATGAAAAAATGTGTTGAAATGCACTTTTTATTGTGCTATACTCAGTGATACTATTATAATAGACGGATTATCGAATCAAATTTGCAAAAAAAGGAGGCAAACCGTTTTGGAGTCTTTTTCTGATATGTTTGAGCTGGTTATGAAAGAGCTGGAAAAGCAGTATTCCGACACTATTTACAACCTTTGGTTTAAAGATATGGTGCTCGTTTCAATGGAGAACGGGTACGCTATAATAGCAATCAAAAAGTTCAAGGGCGAGATCATAGAGCAGAAGTTTATGGACGGTCTCTGCAAAGCGTTTGAAAATGTTTTCGGCTTTGAGGTGGGGGTAAAATTCGTTCCCCCCGACTATGAGGAAGTTCCTGAGCCCGAAGTCAAAGATAACTATGAACAGAGCACCTTCGAGACCTTTGTCGTGGGTTCTTCCAACAAGTTTGCCCACGCGGCGGCGCAGGCTGTGGCGGCAAATCCCGGCGGCGCTTACAATCCGCTGTTCATCTACGGCAACTCCGGCTTGGGTAAGACCCACCTTATGTGCGCCATTAAGCACGAGATACTCAGAAACAACCCCAACGCAAACATAATCTTCACACAGGGCGAAACCTTTACAAACGACCTTGTCAAACACCTTGCGGCAAAGAATATGGGCGCTTTCCATGACAAATACCGCAGCGCGGACGTGCTGCTTGTTGACGATGTGCAGTTCATTGCCAACAAGGCTTCCACCGAGGAGGAGTTTTTCTACACCTTCAACGCCCTTTATCAGGACGGGCGGCAGATCGTTCTTTCATCGGACCGTCCCCCCAAGGAGATGACCACTCTGGAGGAACGTCTCAGGACAAGGTTTGAGAACGGCCTTATAGCCGATATTCAGCCTCCGGATCTTGAAACGAGGATGGCAATCATAAAGCGCAAGGCGGAGCTTATGGATTTCTATGTGCCGGACGATGTTGTGCAGTACACCGCCACGCACCTCAAGAACAACATCCGTCAGCTTGAGGGCGCGGTAAACAAGATGCAGGCCTTTGTCTCCCTGCGGGGTATGCAGATGAACCTCATCACCGCACAGGCGGCCATCAAAGACATAATGAGCGAGAACAGACCCACTCCTCTGACCATCGAGAAGATTATCGACGAAGTTTCCCGCACCTTCGGGGTGGACAAGGAGGTCATCAAATCAAAGCGCAGGGATGCCAACACCACAAAGGCGAGACAGGTGGCGATGTACATCATCAGCGAGGTCACAGGCATACCCACCAAGGCGATCGGAGAGGAGTTCAGCGGCAGGGATCATTCCACCGTCCTCTATTCTCTGGATGAGATCAAGAACAAGATACAGCGCGATCAGTCCCTCAAAAACACAATAAACGAGATTATCAAAAATGTTCAGGAAGGCTGATTGGGGAGTGTTGTTATGAAATTCACAAAAATGCACGGCGCGGGCAACGATTACATCTACGTAAACTGCTTTGAGGAAAAGGTGGAAAATCCTTCGGAGCTTTCCATACGGGTGAGCGACAGGCATTTCGGTATCGGCTCGGACGGGCTGGTGCTCATAGAGCCCTCGGAGACCGCGGATTTTAAAATGGACATTTACAATGCGGACGGCTCGCAGGCCAAGATGTGCGGCAACGCCACAAGGTGCGTGGCAAAGTATGTCCGCGACAACGGGCTGACGGACAAGGATGAGATATCTCTTGAGACCCTCAGCGGCATAAAATATATAAAGGTCAAAACCGCGGGAGGAAAAGTCACAGGCGCAACCGTCAATATGGGCGAGCCTGTTTTGGTTCCTGAAAAAATCCCGGTGGATCTCCCCGGAGACACGGCTGTGGCTGTTCCCGTGACCATTGGCGGCAGCGAGTACAAAATTACCTGCGTCTCAATGGGCAACCCCCATTGTGTAGTTTATATAGACGACACAGACAAGCTGGAGATCGAAAAACTCGGCCCCCTGTTTGAAAACGCCCCCCTGTTCCCGGACAGGGTGAACACGGAGTTCATTCAGCCCGTGGACGGGAGCACATTTAAAATGCGCGTTTGGGAGCGTGGCTCCGGCGAGACCCTTGCCTGCGGTACGGGAGCCTGCGCCAGCGCCGTTTCAGCGGTGCTCAACGGCTATTGCAAAAAGGATGAGGACATCAGGGTCATCCTCCGGGGCGGCGAGCTTACCATCCGCTGGGATTCGCAGACAGGCTGCGTGTTTATGACCGGCCCGGCCGAAACCGTTTGCACAGGCGAATATGACGCGTGATACTTAATTACAATAGATATAACCGAGCTTACAAGCAACAGATAAACAGCCGGAAGAGCCGGATCAAAAAACGGTCAACTTCCGATAAATAAACGAAAGGATTTTGACGGTATGAAAATCAACGAAAACTTTTTGAAGATCCAGAACAGTTATCTTTTTTCAATGATAGCTCAAAAAGTGAGCGAGTTTAAAGAGAAAAACCCAGAGGCGGACGTTATCCGTCTGGGTATAGGCGACGTTACCCGTCCCCTTGCCCCCGAGGTAATAAAGGCCATGCACTCCGCTGTGGACGAAATGGCTCAGGAGAGCACCTTCAAGGGCTATCCCCCCGCGTACGGCTACGATTTTTTGCTCAACGCCATCAATCAGAACGATTTTGCTCCCAGAGGAGTCAAGCTGGACATTGACGAGATCTTTGTCAGCGATGGCGCAAAGAGCGACGCCGGAAACATAGGCGATATTTTTTCCGTGGACAACAAGGTCGCCATCTGCGACCCCATTTATCCCGTTTATATCGACGCCAACGTTATGGCGGGCAGATCAGGCACACTCAACGACAAAAACGAGTGGAGCAACTTCGTTTATCTCCCCTGCACGGCGGAGAACAACTTCCTCCCCGAGCTGCCGAAGGAGCACGCCGATCTTATATATCTCTGCTTCCCCAACAACCCCACGGGTATGGCCATCTCAAAAGAGGAGCTGAAAAAGTGGGTGGACTGGGCAAACGAGCACAAGAGCCTTATCCTTTACGATGCGGCATACGAGGCATACATCACCGAGGATCTGCCCCACACCATCTATGAGATAGAAGGGGCAAAGACCTGTGCCATCGAGTTCAGGAGCTTTTCAAAGACTGCGGGTTTTACAGGCACCCGCTGCGCCTATACCATTGTACCCAAGGAGCTGGTATTTGACGGCGTCAGCCTCAACAAGCTCTGGGCAAGGAGACAGGGCACAAAGTTCAACGGCGTTTCCTACGTCACCCAAAAAGCCGCCGAGGCCATCTACACCCCGGAGGGTAAAAAGCAGGTGCGCGAGGTCATCAACTATTATCTCAATAACGCCAAGGTTATCAAATCGGGCCTCAGCGGGGCCGGTTTCCGGGTCTGGGGCGGCGTCAATTCCCCCTACATCTGGCTCAAAACTCCCGAGGGTATGTCCTCCTGGGATTTCTTCGATGCCCTTCTGAGCAAGGCAAATATAGTCGGAACTCCCGGCTCGGGCTTCGGCCCCGCGGGCGAGGGCTTCTTCAGGCTCACAGCCTTTGGCAGCGCGGAAAGAACGGCGGAGGCTGTTGAGAGGATCAAAAATCTGTTCTGATCCCGGCTTCAAATTGAATATCATTTACCGAAAGAGGTAAAATTATGGGACTTTTTAAAAAGTTTAACTTGGGTCTTAAGAAAACCCGCGAGAGCGTTGCGGGCGCCATTGACGTGGCTCTCCACGGAAAAAACGAAATAACCGATGAATTTTACGATGAGCTGGAGGAGATCCTCATAACGGGCGACGTGGGTATGAACACGGCGCTGGAGATCACCGAAAAGCTTAAGGAGCGTGTGGCGAAGAAAAACCTGCGTACCCCGGAGAAGGTCAAGAATGCCATCAAGGAGATCGTTGCGGAGCTTTTGTCCGGGGGCGAGAGCCTTGAGATGATAACCCTGCCTTCCATCATACTGGTAATAGGAGTCAACGGCGTGGGCAAGACCACCTCAATAGGCAAGCTTGCCGCCATGTACAAGGCTGAGGGGAAAAAAGTCATTTTAGGCGCGGCGGATACTTTCCGCGCGGCGGCCATCGAGCAGCTTGAGGTCTGGGCCGACCGTGCAGGCGTGGAACTGGTAAAGCACAAGGAGGGCGCCGATCCGGCGGCTGTGGTTTTTGACACCATCTGTGCAGGCAAGGCAAGGAACGCCGATATGATCATCTGCGATACCGCAGGCAGACTCCACAACAAAAAGAACCTTATGGAGGAGCTTGCCAAAATATATAAAGTAATAGACAGGGAGCTTCCCTACTCCGACCGGGAGGTGCTGCTTGTGCTGGATGCCACCACCGGGCAGAACGCGGTCAATCAGGCAAAGGAATTCAAGGATATTGCCGAGGTTACCGGCATCATACTCACAAAGCTTGACGGCACCGCGAGGGGCGGCGTTGTGCTCAACATCAAAAACGAACTGGGCATACCCGTCAAATTCATAGGCGTGGGCGAGCAGATAGACGATCTGCAGCCCTTCGACCCCGCAATGTTCGCAGACGCGCTTTTTGACACAAAGGTCGCCGATAAAACTGATGAGGACGGCGCAGAGGAAGAATAAGCCCTGTGCGGAGCGGTGTATTATGGACAATAAATGCTGCTGGGTCTGGCTGCAATCAGTTTTGGGCATAGGCGGAAAGGCATCGGTTGATGAGATACTCAGGGAGTTCGGAACCGCCGAAAATGTTTACGAAGCGTCGGATATGCAGCGCAGGATCTCAAATGTTTTTGACGAAAAGCAAATAGAAAAATTAAACACTAAAACGATAGATGAAGCGGTGCGCGTCGTTGAACAGTGCAAAAGGCTCGGGCTTGGGATCGTCACCCCGGACGATGAAAGTTATCCGGAAAAACTTAAGGATATCGGGGATATTCCCCTTGTGCTTTACGTCAAGGGCAGGCTGGACTGCCTTAAAGACCGCGCCTCCATCGCCATGGTGGGTTCAAGGAAGATCTCCCCGGAACGGGCGCGGCTGATAAGACTGCTCAGCGCCTCCGTTGCGGCGGCGGGAGCGGTGATCGTAAGCGGCGGAGCTATGGGCGCGGACACGGCGTCACACCTTGGCGCTGTTGAAACAGGCAGGCCGACGGTGGCTGTGCTGGGCTGCGGCCACAACGCAAGGTATCTTATGGTAAACAGCGAGTTGAGGGAGAGGATCTCGGAAAACGGAGCCCTGATAAGCGAATTTCCGCCGGACACCCACGCCAGCAGGTTCACCTTCCCCATACGCAACAGGATAATATCCGGCCTGAGCGATGCCGTGGTGGTGCTCAACGCGGACGTGCGCAGCGGCTCCCTTGTCACCGCAAGGCTGGCAAAAACCCAGGGCAGGGATCTTTTTGCTCTGCCGGGAGATCTTTACGGTGACGTCAGCCCCGGCACGAACAACCTTATCAGCGATGGCACAAAGGCTGTATACAGTGCCTATGACGTGCTGTCCGGGTATCTGGACAAATACCCGACCGGTCTGAGCGAGGACAGCATGATGAAAAAAGTTCCCCGGAGCTATGAGGAGATCAGCGGATTTCTGGACCCTGCCGGGCTTTCGGAGCCTGAAGCCGGGGCGCAGCCGGTCAGCTTGATCTTCAGAGGCGGCGCGGAGACGGAGAGCAAAGGAGAAAAGCGTAACGCACCGCCCGTAGATATTTCTCCGGAGGCCGATAAAATATACAGGGCAATGGGTCGCGAGCCCATCCATATAAACGAGATAAAGCTGAGGACAGGGCTCCCCGTCTCAGTGGTGAACAGTGCCCTTATGGAGCTGGAAATAAACGGTTTTATCGAAGCGGAAACAGGCAAGTACTTTGTCAAGATAGATTGATTATGAAGGAATGAAATTATGTCAAAATTAGTAATCGTTGAGTCCCCCGCAAAAGCAAAAAGCATCAAAAAGTATCTGGGATCAGGCTATGAGGTGGCGTCGTCCATGGGTCACATCCGCGACCTCCCTGCGGCAAAGCTGAGCGTAGACGTCAAAAATGACTTCGAGCCCAAGTATGCCATAATAAAAGGAAAGGAAAACCTTGTGGCAACTTTGCAGGAAAAGGCAAAGAAGAGCGAACAGGTCTACCTTGCCGCCGACCCTGATAGAGAGGGAGAGGCAATATCCTGGCACCTTGCAACGGTTCTGGGTCTTGACCTTAACGACAAGAACAGGATAACCTTTAACGAGATCACAAAAACAGGCATCCAGAACGGTATGGCTCATCCCCGCAGCGTGGATATGGCTCTGGTCAACGCCCAGCAGGCTCGCCGCATACTTGACAGGCTGGTGGGCTACAGGCTCAGCCCCTTCGTCTCGCAGAAGATCAGGAGAGGCCTTTCCGCCGGCAGAGTGCAGAGCGTTGCGGTCAGGTTCATAGTTGACCGGGAGAACGAGATAAGAGCCTTTGTACCCGAGGAATACTGGTCGCTGGAGGCCAAACTGACAAATTCATCAAGGCGCAGTTTCACCGCCTCGTTCTACGGCGATGAGACCGGCAAGGTCAAGCTTGACAGCGGCGAAACCGTTGACAAATATTTAAAGAGACTTGATGCGGCGGAGTATTCCGTAAAGTCCATCAAAAAGGGCACAAGGAAGAAGCTGCCTGCCGCTCCGTTCATCACCTCCACCCTTCAGCAGGAGGCCTCGCGCCGCCTGGGGTTCCAGGCTCAGCGCACCATGCGCACCGCTCAGGAGCTTTATGAAGGCATGGATATCCAGGGCGTGGGCACTACCGGTCTTATCACCTACATGAGAACAGACTCCCTGAGGATCTCAGAGGAGGCAAGGACTCAGGGCAACGAATATATAGAAAAGGTTTACGGCAGCAAATACCTGCCGGAAAAACCCAGGTATTATAAATCAAGCTCAAATGCTCAGGACGGCCACGAGGCTATCCGTCCCACCATTCCCTCCCTTACCCCGGAGATGGTAAAGAGCAGCCTCACCTCAGATCAATATAAAATATACAGCCTTGTGTGGAAGCGGTTCATGGCCAGCCTTATGGCAAGCTGCATCCAGAGCACAATAAAGGCGGAGATAGTCGCCGCAAAGCCCGAGGACGCGGCTCAGGGCAGGTTCTGTATGTTTACAGCCTCCGGCTACGCGGTGAAGTTCGACGGATTTACAGCCCTGTATGAGGAGGCCACGGACAACGAGGAGACCGGCGAGGGCAACAAAAATCTGCCGGATCTTTCCAACGGCGAAAAACTCAAGCTCAAGGAGCTCAAACCCGATAAGCACTTCACACAGCCCCCTTCAAGGTACACCGAGGCCGCGCTTATCAAGGCGCTTGAGGAGAGCGGTATCGGCAGACCCAGCACCTACGCGGCTATCATAACAACCATCATAAAGAGAGAATACGTAAAGCGTTCCGCGAAGCTTCTCTATCCTACTGAGCTGGGCGAGGCCACAACAAAGCTGCTCAAGGAGCGTTTTCCCCAGATAGTCAACGTCAAGTTCACCGCCAAAATGGAAAGTTCCCTTGACGAGGTGGGCAACGGCGAGGAGAGCTATGTGGGTCTGCTCCACGACTTCTATGATGACTTTGAAAAGACCCTCAGCAAGGCAAGGGAGGATATGAGGGACACCAAGATCACCCTTGAGGAGGATATCACCGATATCCCCTGCGAAAAATGCGGCAGGATGATGATAATAAAAACCGGAAGATACGGCAGGTTCCTTGCCTGTCCCGGTTACCCGGAGTGCAGGAACGCGAAACCCCTTATCCTTGAGACAAACGCCCGCTGCCCCAAGTGCGGCGGCAAGATAGTTGAAAAACGCTCCAAGAAGGGCTACACCTTCTACGGCTGCGAGAGCTGGCCCAAGTGCGACTTCGCAACCTGGGACAAACCCGTTGACGAGGTCTGCCCCAAGTGCGGCAAGAGCCTGTTCAAGCAGAGGGGCGGAGTAGTGGTCTGCCACGGCGAGGGCTGCGGTTATGAAAGAAAGAAAGCTCGTAAAGGAAAAGAAGATGAAGAATGATTGTCTTGTGATAGGCGGAGGCTTTGCCGGGGTGGAGGCGGCGTTTCAGCTGGCGCGCAGAGGCATCAAAGTCACCCTTGCGGAGATGAAGCCTGTCAAATATTCCCCGGCTCACACCTGCGACGGTCTGGCTGAGCTGGTCTGCTCCAACTCCTTTAAAGCGGAGCGGATCGACAGCGCGGCAGGGCTGCTCAAGGCGGAGATGAAGCTGCTGGGTTCGGTGTGCGTGGATGCGGCGTACAAATGCCGCGTGCCTGCCGGCGGAGCCCTTGCGGTGGACAGGGAAAAATTTACCCGGATGATAACCGGGCTCACCGAAAACGAGCCTCTTATCACTCTGGAGCGCAGAGAGCTGACGAAGATCCCGGAGGAGGGCACGGTCATAGTGGCCACAGGCCCCCTGACCTCGGACGCCCTTGCGGCGGATATCGAAAGGCTCTGCGGAGGTTCATTGAGCTTTTACGACGCGGCGGCACCCATCGTCACGGCGGAAAGCATAGATATGTCCCGCGCTTTCACCGCCTCGCGCTACGAGCGCGGCGGCGAGGACGATTACATAAACTGCCCCCTCAACAAAGAGGAATATGAGGCTTTTTACAATGAGCTTGTGAACGCGCAGGTGGCCGAGACCCATTCCTTTGACAAAAAGAAGGGAGTGTACGAGGGCTGTATGCCCATCGAGGTCATGGCCTCCAGAGGCCCGGACACCATAAGGTTCGGCCCCCTCAAGCCCGTGGGCCTCAGGGATCCTGCCACGGGGCACAGACCCTGGGCTGTGCTTCAGCTCAGGCGGGAGAACAAAGAGGGCACCATGTACAACCTTGTCGGGTTCCAGACCAACCTCAAATTTTCCGAGCAGAAAAGAGTTTTTTCAATGTTTCCCGCCCTCAAAAATGCGGAATTTGTCCGCTATGGGGTGATGCACAGGAACACCTTTATAAATTCCCCCGGTCTGCTGGGTCCGGATTTCGGGTTCCTTGGCAGAGAGGGTCTGTATTTTGCCGGTCAGATAACCGGCGTGGAGGGCTATATGGAGTCCGCCGCCTCCGGCATACTCGCCGGCTTAAACGCCGCAAGGCGTATAAACGGCAGGGAGCCCCTTGAGCTTCCGGATGAAACCATGCTGGGCGCGCTTTCACACTACGTCAGCGATCCCACGGTCACAAATTTCCAGCCCATGGGCGCCAGCTTTGGTCTGCTGCCTCCGCTGGATGAGCGGATCAGGGATAAAAAGCTCAGGTACGAAAAGCTGGCGCAGCGCGCGCTTGAAAAATATAAGGATATAGACATTACCTGAATTTTCAAAGAAAGGAGAAGGCTATGGAGGAACTTGACTTAGCGGAACTTCAGCGCAGAATAGGCTATCAATTCAAGAACACTGGGCTTTTAAAGCTGGCGCTCACCCATTCGTCATACGCAAACGAGCACCACAATCAGGCAAAGTGCAATGAACGTCTGGAGTTCCTGGGAGATTCGGTTTTGGGCTTTATTTCGGCGGATCACTTCTTCAAGAATTACAATTTGCCGGAAGGAAAATTGACCAAGCTCCGCGCATCTCTTGTTTGTGAGCAGTCATTGAAGATATTTGCTCAGGAGATTGGGCTTGGTGAGTTTTTACTTCTTGGCAAGGGGGAAAATTCCACCGGAGGCAGAGAAAGACCCTCCATACTCGCGGACGCCTTTGAGGCGGTCATAGCCGCAATATATATTGACGGCGGCATCGAAAACGCCTCAAATTTTGTGCTCCGCTTTATTGCAAGGGAGGATCACTCTCAGGAGGCTTTCAAGGATTACAAGACCGTGCTTCAGGAGATCGTGCAAAAGAACCCGGAGGAGGTTCTGGAGTATTACCTCGCGGATGAAAGCGGCCCGGATCACGACAAGACCTTTACCATCGAGGTGCACCTGAACAGCAACGTCATAGGCCGGGGCGAGGGCAGGAGCAAAAAGGCCGCCGAGCAGGAGGCCGCAAAACAGGCTCTTGAGCTGATGGGCTTATGAGCGGAAAGCATACGAACATCGCCCTTTTCGTGCCCCACGCGGGCTGCCCGCACCAGTGCAGCTTCTGCAATCAGAAAAGCATATCGGGCAGCGTAAAGCCCCTTGAACCGGCGGAGATAGACCGGGCGGTGGAGGTGGCTCTCGCCGGGAGCGGCAAGGGCATGGAAATAGCTTTTTTCGGCGGAAGCTTCACCGCCATTGAACAGAGCTATATGCGCTCGCTGCTGGAGAGAGCGTCAAAGTACATCGACAATGACAGAATAACGGGGATCAGGATCTCCACACGCCCCGACGCGGTGGATGATGAAATTTGCAAGACCCTTAAGTTTTACGGCGTTACCGCAGCGGAGCTGGGAGCGCAGAGCATGGACGATGAGGTGCTCAGGCTCAACAGGCGGGGTCACACCGCGCAGGACGTTGCAAGAGCTTCCGAGCTGATAAAAGCCGCCGGCATCTCTCTTGGCCTGCAAATGATGACCGGCCTTTACGGCGGCAGCCGGGAGGAGAGCTTATACACGGCTCAACGGCTCATTGAACTTGAACCTGAGACAATGAGGATCTACCCCACCGTCGTTCTGGAGGGCACGCCTTTGGGCGAGCTTTACAAGGCGGGCAAATACACACCCCAAAGCCTTGATGAGGCAGTGGATCTGTGCGCCGGGCTTATCCCGATGTTCCACAGCAGGGGCATAAAGGTCATACGCCTTGGGCTTCACTCCGGCGGAGGCGTGGAGGAGGGCTATCTGGCAGGGCCTTATCACCCCTCTTTCCGCGAGCTTTGCGACGGGGAGATCTACTTTAAAAACATATTGGAACTGATAAAAACAACCGGCGTTCCCAAAGGCAGGCTTGAGCTTGCCGCGGCGCCTGAGTACCTTTCACAGTTGAAAGGGCAAAAGAAAAAGAACATAAAAAGATTGGAAGACCTCGGCTATGAATGCACTGTGAGCGCTTTGCCCGGATTGGGGAGGTATGAGGTGCGTCTTAACTGAGCCGGGGGGAAAGGATCATTATGGCTAAGCATTTTTTTACGTCTGAATCGGTTACTTTGGGGCATCCGGATAAGATCTGCGATCAGATATCAGATGCTATACTTGACGAAATACTTTCAAAGGACAAGCAGGGCAGAGTTGCCTGCGAGGTCTGCTGTACCACAGGGGTCGTATGGGTGATGGGCGAGATAAGCACCAGCACATACGTTGACGTGGCAAAGATAGCCAGGGAGGTTGTCTGCGACATTGGATATGACGACGGCAGCAAGGGCTTTGACGGCCACACCTGCGCGGTGATCACCACCATTGACGAGCAGTCCTCCGACATTGCTCTGGGGGTGGACAATTCTCTTGAGATAAAGCAGGGCGACGGGGATAAATACAACGCAAACGGCGCCGGGGATCAGGGCATGATGTTCGGTTACGCCTGCAATGAGACCGAGGTGCTTATGCCCATGCCCATCTACCTTGCAAATAAGCTTTCACGCAAGCTTACTGCCGTCCGCAGGGACGGGACCCTCCCTTACCTGCGTCCCGACGGAAAGACCCAGGTTACTGTGGAGTACGATGAGAACAACGTGCCTTTCAGAGTTGACACCGTGGTGATCTCCTCGCAGCACAGCGAGGACGTGAGTCTTGAGACCATCCGCAAGGATATAATTGAGCACGTTATAAAAACCACAGTTCCGGCGGAGCTTCTTGACGAGAATACCGTTTATTACATCAACCCCACGGGCAAATTCGTTATCGGCGGCCCCCACGGGGACAGCGGACTTACGGGCCGTAAGATAATAGTGGACACATACGGCGGATATTCCCGCCACGGCGGCGGAGCCTTCTCCGGCAAAGATCCCACCAAGGTTGACCGCTCCGCAACATATGCCGCAAGATATGTTGCCAAAAACATAGTCGCCTCCGGTATAGCGGACAGGTGCGAGGTGCAGATAGCCTACGCCATCGGCGTGGCAAAGCCGGTTTCGGTCTTTGTGGATTCTTTCGGCACAGGCAGAATACCCGACGAAAAAATCAGCAAAATAGTTTCGGAGCTGTTTGATCTCAGACCTGCGGCTATCATCGACAAGCTGGGTCTCAGGGATATAAAATACCGTCCTCTTGCGGCGGAGGGTCACTTCGGCAGGACTGATATAGACCTGCCCTGGGAGCGCACTGACAAGGCGGAGAAAATAAAAGAGCTGGCAAAGATCTGAGATACGGAGTTAATAATGGACTGGACTGAAGTTTTGATAGAAATAAACGCGGATGACGTTGACAGAGCCGGGGATATCGCTCAGATGGCGGTGCCCTACGGCATATACATCGAGGATTACCGCAACCTTGAACAGGAGGCCATGGAGATAGCCCACATCGACCTTATAGATGAGGAGCTGCTGGCCAAGGACAGGACAAAGGGCTTTGTGCACATCTATATTTCTCCGGAGGAAAATCCGGCGGAGGCTGTGAGCTTTTTATCCGAGCGGTACACAGCCGAGGGCATAAAAAACACGATC
>CAMOTT010000023.1 GCA_946626015.1 uncultured Clostridia bacterium
TTCTCGTCCGGGTCACCAAAAACGATTCACCTTTGAGGCGGATCGTTTTTTTATAATCATCAGAGGTAAGAATCAACAAAAGGACGAGAATCGAAAAGGGCGTGAGCGAAGCGAAAGAAACAGTACGGTGGACTGTTTCGGCGGCCGGGTGCGTGCCGTAGGTGCGGCAGCACCGTTAAGCGGGCGATTCTCGTCCGGGTCACCAAAAACGATTCACCTTTGAGGCGGATCGTTTTTTTATATTCAGACTTCTCATCCGGATCACCGGAAGATCAGCC
Source organism: uncultured Clostridia bacterium (assembly GCA_946626015.1). Taxonomy (GTDB): domain Bacteria; phylum Bacillota; class Clostridia; order Oscillospirales; family Acutalibacteraceae; genus JAAZFZ01. The sequence goes on from CAMOTT010000023.1 coordinate 279, forward strand.
TTTTTCAGTTGAATTACTCCACAGGAGGTTTTTATATGGCGTCGAGCAAAGAGTATCTGGATTTTGTGCTGGAACAGCTCTCCGGACTGGATGGCGTCAAATACCGGGCGATGATGGGGGAGTATATACTCTATTTTCAGGGTAAGGTGATCGGCGGCGTCTATGACGACAGGTTCCTTGTAAAACCCACGCCCTCCGCAAAGCGGCTCATGCCCGAGGCGCCCTATGAGATACCCTATGAGGGGGCTAAGGAGATGCTGATGGTGGACAACGTGGACGACAGAGATTTCCTTGCGGAGCTTTTCAACGCCATGGCGGACGAACTGCCCGCCCCCGGGAAAAAGCGGTAACAAATTTTCGCGATATGAAAAAAACGTATTGCGAACCCTTGACTAACATACTGTCATGGGTTATAATTTTATGTATAAAATGCAATTATTATATTAGAAACTTATAATTTCAGGAGGTAAACATTATGGCGTGTTTTCTTGTTTCAGCCGCCGAGGCAGTGGTTACCACTGTGGCTGCAAAGGTAGTCGAAAAAAGGGAGAAAGAGCAGCCGGAGCTTGAGATCAGCTTTGACGGAGCAAAGACGGAGTCCGTTGCAAGGATCCCGTTTTCAAGAAAACTTAAGTGGCTGAGCCGTATGCTTTGGGGAGGCAGCGTGCTTCTCATGTTTGAGCACATATGGCACGGAGAGGTCATACCGTTTTTCCCGTTCCTTTCCGCCATGGCAGACCCGGAGGATGCAGCCGCCATGTTCCACGAGATGGCAACTGTGGGAGTGGCGATGGCCGCGCTTGTCACCCTTGTTTGGCTGTGCGTTGTGCTGGTAACGGCTCTTATTGAGAAACGGGCGGTCAAAGAGGCAAAAGAGCTTGCCGCTTCAAAAAAATAACGGAGGTTTGTTATGACACTTTTGGTTTCTGTGTTTGCGGCTGTGATATGCACGGTCATTTGGTACAAAAAAGCGCCCAAAAGCGAGATGATGGTTGGCGTGCTTTGCTGGATGTACTGGGGCGCCTCTCTGATGTGGCTCATTGACGCTGTATTTGAGTATGCGGAGCTGGGAGCGGAGTATTTCACCCCTGCGCCTGCCGATATGCTCAACGATCTTTTTCTTGGGCTGTCCGTTGTGGCGCTGGGTCTTGTGATCTGGCTGGTCATCCTGCTTATCAAAGACCCCAGGGGCGTAATAAAAGAGGCTATTTTCAAAAAGAAAGGCAAGTAATTTAAACAGCAGCGGGGTGCTTTTCAGGCATACCCGCTTTTTCATTAAGAGGAGCTTTTATGAAAACAGAAATCAAACAGATACTTGAAGGCGTAAAAGCCGGAGCTGTTTCCGTTGAGGAAGCCCTTTTGAAGCTGAAAACACAGCCCTATGATGATCTGGGCTTTGCAAAGGTGGATCTTCACAGGAAAATACGTCAGGGCGCGCCGGAGGTCGTTTACGGCGCCGGCAAGACGGCGGAGCAGATACAGGGCATCCTCGGCTCCATGCTGAAAAACGGTCAGGAGCGGGTGCTGATCACAAGGCTCCGCCCCGAAACGGCAGAGGAGATAGAAAAGAAATACCACATAGCGTATTACAAGGATGCGGGGCTTGCCGTACTCGGCGGTATGCCGGAGCCTGACGGAATAGGTACGCTGGTGGTGGCCACAGGAGGTACAAGCGATATCCCCGTGGCGGAGGAGGCGGCGCTGACGGCTGAATTCTTCGGCAACAAGACAGCCCGGCTTTATGATGTGGGTGTGGCAGGGCTGCACAGGCTGCTTGCCGAAAAAGAGGAGATAATGAACGCTTCGGTCATAATCGCAGTGGCGGGTATGGAAGGGGCGCTTGCCAGCGTGGTCGGCGGACTTGCCGACTGCCCGGTGATCGCAGTGCCCACCTCAGTAGGGTACGGCGCCTCCTTCGGCGGACTTTCCGCTCTGCTTTCAATGCTCAACTCCTGCGCCTCCGGTGTGTCGGTGGTCAATATCGACAACGGCTTCGGCGCCGGCTTTCTGGCAAGTATGATAAATCATATGGAGGCGAAGAAATGAGAACGCTTTATCTTGACCTTGGTATGGGCGCCGCAGGGGATATGCTCGCGGCGGCGCTTTTGGAGCTTTTGCCGGACCCAGATGCTTTTATGGAAAAGCTCAACGATATAGGCATACCAGGCGTGTATGTCAGGCGCAAAACCTCAGAAAAGTGCGGCATCACCGGCACTTGCTTTGAAGTCACGGTGAACGGTGAAGTCGAGGGTGAAGAACATCAACATCACCACAATTGCGAAGATGAACATTACCATGAAAGTGAACATCATCACGAAGAGGGTCATCACCATCATCACCATCATCACAGAGGTATGGCGGACATTGAGCATCTTGTAAACGGTCATCTTGATCTGCCGGAAAAGATAAAAAAAGATATCCTTGCCGTATATTGGCTGATAGCTCAGGCAGAAAGCCGCGCCCACGGCGTCGAGGTGACGGATATACATTTTCACGAAGTGGGCACCATGGACGCGCTGGCGGACATCAGCGCTGTTTGTATGCTTTTGGACGAGCTTTCCCCGGATGAGATAATCGCCTCGCCGGTGCACGTTGGCTCCGGCCATGTGGAGTGCGCCCACGGGATACTTCCTGTCCCGGCTCCGGCAACGGCATATATTTTGCAGGGCATCCCTGCCTACGGCGGAGAGGTAAAAGGGGAGCTTTGCACCCCCACCGGAGCGGCGCTGTTGAAGCACTTTGTCTCAGGCTTTGGGGAGCTGCCTGCAATAACTGTTGAACGCATAGGTTACGGTATGGGCAAAAAGGATTTTAAAATTGCAAACTGCCTGCGCGCCATGCTGGGAGAGACAAAGGAAAAGTCTCATGAGATAGTTGAGCTTTCCTTTAATGTGGACGATATGACGGCGGAGGAGATAGGCTTTGCCATGGAGATGCTCTTTGAATCCGGGGCAAGCGAAGTTTTTACCGTTCCCGCAGGGATGAAAAAGAACCGTCCCGGTACTATGGTCTGCGTCCTCTGCGAAAAGGATATTACGGATAAGATAGTAAGCACGGTATTCCGGCACACCTCCACAATAGGGATCAGGGAAAACCTGATGAGGCGGTACGTCCTTGAACGAAGGACAGAGAAAATTGAAACGGAGTACGGTACTGTCAGACGAAAAATATCGGGAACAGGCGAAGTTGAAAAATCAAAGCTTGAGTATGACGATGTGGCGCGGATAGCGAGAGAGAAGGGCATCGGTTTCCGTGAAGCGTTAAAGCTGTTAGAAAATCTGTAAAACGAAGAGGATAAACAATGGAACTCTTTGAGAAAAAAAGAAAACTTGAAAATCTGCTCTCCGGACTTGACGGAGTGGCAGTGGCTTTCTCCGCGGGAGTGGATTCAACTTTTTTGCTTAAAGCAGCCCATGATGTTCTGGGCGACAAGGCTGTTGCCGTGACCGCAGTAACAGGGTCGTTCCCCAAAAAAGAGATGGAGACTGCAAAGGCTTTTTGCGCAGGGGAAAATATCCCACTGATAACGGCGGAGGTCGATATTTTTTCGCTGGAGGATTTTTGCGAAAACCCGGTGGATAGATGCTATTTCTGCAAAAAGGCGATTTTCAGCCGCCTGATAAACGTTGCAGCGGAGCAGGGCGTTACAAAGATCGCAGAGGGCTCAAATGTGGACGATATGAAGGATTACCGCCCCGGAATGAGAGCCATAGCCGAGCTGGGTGTGATAAGCCCCTTGAGAGAGGCCGGGCTTACAAAAAACGACGTCAGAGCTCTTTCAAAGGAGCTGGGTCTGTCGACCTGGGATAAACCCTCCTTTGCCTGCCTTGCCACAAGGATCGCCTACGGGGAGAGGATCACGCCGGAAAAGTTGAGGATGATCGAGCAGGCGGAGTCAAAGCTCGCCGGGCTGGGGTTCAGGCAGTACAGGGTCAGGGTCAGCGGAGACAGCGCAAGAATAGAGCTTTTGCCGGAGGATATCGGGAAGATCGCAGAGCCGGCGGTGCGACGCAGCGTGACCTCATTCTTCCACAGCCTGGGCTTTATGCGGGTATCGGTCGATCTGGACGGATACCGCACAGGGAGCATGAACGTTTTTTAAAATGACAGGATGTGCGATTTGACATATTTTATACAAGGGGATTTTGGTAAGCTTTACTATTGACTTATTGAAAGTATAATGGTATTCTATAGTAGAATTTATGTTTAAAATACGGAGGGCTATCAAATGAAAAAGTTTATTTCCGTTCTTCTTTGTATGATAATGCTGTTCAGCGTAGGCGCTGCGGGCTCCACTTCCGCCTTTGCCGCGCAAAAGCAGACCGCAGTTTGCTCTGTGGCTCCAATGGCTTATAATCCCGGCAACACGGAGGCTGAGCGCACAGGGCTGTCAAAGGTTATCCACGATTTTACAAACGCCGTAGCCGAGATATTCACCCAGATACTCAATATTGTGCTCACAATGATGGGCTTTGATATCGGAGATTTTCTGGAGTAAAAAATTCTCGTAAAATTTTTAAAAAAGTTATTGACAAGCGGCATTGTATCTGATACAATACATGGGCAAAGTAAAGCAGAACAGATAGTTCTCACCTACGAGGTTTTGTCCGTCGCGGGTCAATACGTAAGATCAGACACTTATAGTGCCTGTTTGTGTTGATTTCAAAGCGGACGGATGATCTGTCCGCTTTAAATTTTTTTGGAGGTGCTTTAGTATCAGTATTAAAGAATTGCAAATCAATGACGGTATTTCCGATAAGGAAATAAGAGTCGTGGGAGACGACGGAGAGCAGCTTGGCATCATGTCCGCCGAGCAGGCTTTGAAGATTGCCGAGGAAAAGAACCTTGATCTGGTCAAGATCGCTCCTCAGGCCAAGCCTCCCGTGTGCAAAATTATGGATTACGGCAAATATCGTTTTGAACAGGCAAAGCGTGAAAAAGAGGCAAAGAAAAACCAGCGCGTTATGGAGATCAAAGAGATCCGCCTGTCACTCAATATTGACACCCATGACTTTAATACGAAGGTCGGCCATGCGATAAAGTTCCTCAAGCAAGGCGATAAAATCAAGGTTTCGATCCGCTTCCGCGGTCGTGAAATGACCCATCCTGAGCTTGGTCTCAACACCATGAACAACTTTGCTCAGGCCGTTGCTGAGCTTGGTAACATTGAAAAGCCGGCAAAGCTTGAAGGCCGCCAGATGCTTATGTTTATCACACCCAAACCGGCAAAATAATAAGGAGGAATATATTATGCCTAAAATCAAAACTCACAGCGGAGCGAAGAAACGCTTTAAATTGTCCAAGAACGGTAAGCCCATTCGCGCCCATGCTTACAAGTCTCATATCCTGAATAAGAAGAGCACAAAGCGTAAAAGGAACCTGCGTAAGACTGCTGTTGCCGATGTTACCAACCAGAGGCAGATCAAGCGTCTGATCCCCTACAAATAATCCCTTTTCCGCTTTAAGGCGGAGCGCAGAAACGCACAACTTCTTTATTCTTTAGAACAATACATCAATATCAGAAACTTGGAGGTATAACAATATGGCTCGTGTTAAAGGCGCGATGATGACTCGCAAAAGAAGAAATAAAGTTTTAAAGCTCGCAAAGGGCTATTACGGCTCAAAAGGCAACCTGTTCAAGACTGCCAAGCAGGCAGTTATGAAATCCGGCAACTACGCTTACATCGGCCGCAAGCAGAAGAAGCGTGACTTCCGCAAGCTCTGGATCACCCGTATCTCCGCTGCTTGCAAGCTCAACGGTATGAACTACTCAACATTCATCAACGGCCTCAAGAAGGCTGACATCACCCTCAACCGTAAGATGCTTTCAGAGATCGCTATCGCTGATCCCGCAGCGTTCACAGCTCTTACCGAGAAGGCAAAGGCAGCATTGAAGTAATAAACTTCAATCAAGGTCAACAACAAAACGATGATAATACCCACAGATGTTGCCGGAAATGTTTTTCCAGAGGTCTGTGGGTAATTGATTTTAAAACGAGTAACTTTTATGAAAAAAATATCTTCACCCTCAAACGCAAAAATCAAATACGCGGTCAAGCTTTCTTCAAGCGCAAAGGTACGCAGGGAGTCGGGTCTGTTTATGCTGGAAGGGGCGCGGCTCTGCGAGGAGGGCGCAAAATGCGGGCTGGGCATAGTATCGGTCTTTGTTACGTCAAAGTCGCTTGAGCTTTACGGCGAAAGGCTCTCCGACCTGTTGGAAGCCGCCGAAGAATGTTTTGAGATAACTCCGGATATAGCGGACAAGATCTCGGACACTGTGGCTCCCCAGGGTGTTTTTTGCGTTTGCAGGCAGCCGAAAAACGATTTTTCCGTTTCCGTTGAGGGCAAATATCTTGCGCTGGAAAATTTGCAGGATCCCTCAAATCTCGGGGCGGTGAGCCGTACTGCCGAGGCTTTGGGCGTCTCCGGGCTTATCGTCAGCGGCGGCTGTGATATTTTCAACCCCAAGGCTCAGCGTTCGGGTATGGGTTCCCTTCTTCGTCTGCCGATCATTGCCTCGGATGATCTTCCTGCTTTGCTCCGGGAGCTGAGGGGCAAAAAGATGTTTACCGTTGCATCTGTACCGGATCCGGACGCGGCGCCGGTGACCGAGCTGAGCTTTGACCGTGGCACGGTGTGCGTCGTGGGCAACGAGGGCAACGGCTTGACAGCCGAAACAATAAACGCCTGTGAAGTGAGGGCGACCATACCTATGAAGGGCAAGGTGGAGTCCTTTAACGCGGCCACGGCCGCTTCGATTTTGATGTGGGAGATGACACGGTAATGGATTACCTGATAGCTACGCATAATATAAAAAAACGTGAGGAGCTTCAGCGCATACTGGCGCCTTTGGGCATAAGGGTACTGCTGGCCGAGGAGGCCGGAGTGGAGCTCACCGACGTGGAGGAAACAGGCAAGACCTTTGAGGAGAACGCCTTTCTTAAAGCGGAGAGCGGCTGCCGCGAGAGCGGTTTGCCCTGTCTGGCGGATGATTCCGGCCTTTGTGTTGACGCCCTTGACGGAGCGCCGGGAGTTTACTCCGCGCGGTATGCCGGCGAACACGGCAATGACGAAAAAAATATACAAGTGCTGCTGAAGGCTCTTGAAAACGTTCCGGAGGGCAAACGCGCCGCCCGGTTCGTCAGCGTGGCCTGCTGCGTTTACCCGGACGGTAAAAGGATAGCCGTGCGGGGGGAATGCGAGGGCAGTATAGGCTTTGAACCAAAGGGTACCGGCGGCTTCGGTTACGATCCGGTATTTGTGCCCGACGGTATGGGCGGCAGGACCATGGCGGAGATTTCGGCGGAGGAAAAGGATTCAATAAGCCACAGGGGCAAGGCAGTAAAGGCTCTGGCAAAGGCTATCGAGAGCGGAGAGGATTAAATTATGACAAGTAAGGAAAGAGCGGAGTTAAGAAAACAGGCGAACACCCTTGAGCCCCTGTTCCAGGTGGGCAAAAGCGGTTTTACCCCCGGTGTGGCGGCGCAGACTATGGAGGCGTTTAACACCCGTGAGCTGGTAAAGCTCAAGGTGCTCCTTGAAAGCGCGCCGGAGACCCCGAGAGAGACGGCGGAAAAGCTGGCTGAGGCTACGGGTTCACAGGTGGTGCAGGTCATTGGCGGCAGCATTATTCTCTACAAAGAAAATCCCGACCTTAACAACGAAAACGCTGCCAAAAAGAAGCCGGCGAAAAAGGTCAAACCGAAGGCGAAAAAGAAGGTCAAGCCCGGCGGATTGAGCGCTACCAGCAGGGCGGCGGCAAAACGCAAGGCTATACACAGGGCAAAGGTGGAGGAAAGGCGTAATTGACGCAGTACAAAATCCGACCGCTTTCCCTTGACAACAACGATCAAATTATTATATGATGTATCTGCCGGTGAGAAGAGGTGACTGATGTGAACAAAAAGGACGAAAAGCACGCCGTGGCGACCAACAAAAAGGCGTACCATGATTATTTTGTGCTGGAGCAGATGGAGGCGGGTATCGAGCTGTGCGGAACGGAGGTAAAATCCATCCGCGCAGGCAAGGTGAACCTCAAGGATTCCTGGTGCAATATTGTGGACGGCGAGATCTTCGTCAACGGTATGCACATCAGCCCCTACGACCACGGCAATATCTTCAACCGCGATCCCCTGCGTGTCCGCCGTCTGCTTATGCACAAGCGTGAGATAAACAGGCTCTACGGCACCGTCAAGCAGCAGGGGCTGGCGCTGGTTCCTCTGTCAATATATTTTGTCAACGGCAGAGCCAAGCTTGAGGTGGGGCTTTGCAAGGGCAAAAAGCTATATGACAAGCGCGAAACAGCAGCCCGCAAGGACGCGGAGAGAAACATCGAAAGAGCCATCAAAGAAAGATAATTAAATACGGGGATGAAAGGATTTCGACGGGGATTTTGAACCGGGATAAGCGAGTAGCGGCGCGGAACCGCTATAAAAGCCGTAGTTTATAAAAATAAACGACAACGATTTAGTTTTACAAGCTGCTTAATTAAAGCAGCCGTCTTTACCGGGAGTACTGCGGCCCGGATAAAGGCGTCGATGAGCAGTGAACGTGCACGGATGACCGCCTTGTAGTCCGTCATGAACAACAGGGCTACCGTAGCGCAAAACCTGCCTTTTGGTGTTGCGTGAAGGGAATTCCAAATAAAAGGCTACACTCGTAGAAAGTCCCGCAGAGAGATTTTCGGACGCGGTTTCGATTACCGCCATCTCCACCAATAAAAAAGCAGCCGAAAGGCTGTTTTTTTATTGGTGGAAGCAACAGCGAAAAATGATGCAGTGAGCAGGTAATCGAAACCGCAGCGTCCATGCCGAGCGGTTTGCCGAAGGCAGAGCGAGGCGGACAATAAAAAGCGAAGGTTTGCGAAGCAAACGAACGGAGCGGAGCTCCGATTACCGCCATCTCCACCAATAAAAAGACTTGCTTCGGCAAGTCTTTTTTTATTGGTGGAAGCAACAGTGAAAAATGATGCAGTGAGCAGGTAATCGAAACCGCAGTGTCCATGCCGAGCGGTTTGCCGAAGGCAGAGCGAGGCGGACAATAAAAGCGAAGGTTTGCGAAGCGAAGTAACAGTTAAAAATGATGGCGGCTTTTGTTTTGCCATTTTACGTTTTCTTTCCTCCCTTATGTTGACTTTTAGCCCAAAGTGTTGTATGGTATCTTTTAAAGGTAATAATATATTTATCGTAGATTTTTGATAGAACGGAGTGATGTTATGAGCAAGGTGGACAAGCGCAGAGCCGCCCTTGTAAACGCGGCGTATGCCATATTGATAGTGGGGGCGCTGTACCTGTTTTTGAAGTACGCTTTCTGGCTGTTTTTCCCGTTTATTTTTGGCTTTTTTGTGGCGGCCGTTCTGCAAAAGCCCATCAATTTTACCGTCAAAAAGACCCATATGAAGAAGGGCCTTGCCTCGGGACTTTTTGTACTGCTGTTTTTTATAATCATCGGCTGCCTGATGTCCCTTATCGGCATGCGTATAATTGACGAATTTAAAAACTTCTGGAACATGATAAGGGGCTGGGCCGCTGACTGGTCAAATATAGTCGGCAGTCTCCAAAACCGCTTGCTTCTGCTGGCGGACAAGCTGCCTGCGAGCCTGTCCTTGAGCGCTAAGGAGTGGCTGAATTCCACCTTTGCCGAGCTCATGAACACGGGGGCTCCGGAGGAGGCCGCCGCTTCCTCATCGGGCGCGGCCGGTTTGCTCTCCAAGATCAATTTTTCCATGCTTAAGTGGCCCATAAACGGCGTGCTTTCAACGGCAAAGCAGATCCCCAGCATACTGGTTGCCGCGCTTATCAGCATTATTTCATCATTCTTTATGACCTCCGGTTATGATGATATGGTGATGTTTGTCAAGCGTCAGCTTTCAACAGGCAAGCGCAACGCCCTCACCTCCGCCAAGGGGATATTTTTCTCCTCCCTTTCAAAGATGGCCAAGGCATATACGACTATCATACTCATAACCTTTGCGGAAATGGCTCTGGGTCTCAACGTGCTCAGACTGATAGGGGTTTACAAAGCGGGTTTCATCATTGCCATCTCATTTGTCACGGCGCTGATAGATATATTCCCCGTGCTGGGCACAGGCACGGTGCTTATCCCCTGGAGCCTCTATTCCTTCATAATGGGCAACACGGGTATGGGCATCGGCATACTGGTGATCTACGCCGTGATCTCCGTCATCCGTCAGATCATAGAGCCGAAGCTTGTGGCGGCAAATCTTGGCCTGCCCCCGATAATGACTATCATGGGTATGTACATCGGTCTCCAGCTTTTCGGCTTTATCGGCTTGTTTATAATGCCCATACTCCTGACTGTTATCAAGCTCCTTAATGATGACGGTATAATAAAGATCTGGAAGACCGAGGCTCAGGAAAAAGCGGAGCTTGCCGCCTTGAATGAGGATGGAGAAGAGGATACGGAATAAAAGAGTTTTGAATATGAAAAATTATGATCTGATCATCGCGGGGGGCGGCGCCTCCGGTCTTGCGGCCGCCATTGAGGCAGGCCGCAGGGGTCTTACGGTTGCCATCCTTGAAAGGCTGCCCAGAGTGGGCAAAAAAATACTTGTTACCGGTAACGGCAGGTGCAATATCTCAAACAGGGATTTTAAAACTCACTCTTACCGAAACGCTGATTTTGCCCGCAATGTTTTTGAAAATTTTGATTTGCAGAGCACCGTGGATTTCTTCAAATCCATAGGTCTGCTGCTCGCCGATGACGGCGAGGGCAGGTTATACCCCATGAGCAACACCGCCGCCGGAGTTCTCGATCTTTTGCGCGGCGAATGTGAACGGCTTGGGGTGGACACAGTCTGCGATTGCAGGGTAACGGATATCCGGCAAAAGGACGGAGGCTTTGTTGTAAACGGCGCTTACCGCGCCCGGGCGGTGGTCATCGCCTGCGGCGGCTGCGCCTCGCCTGTACACGGCTCGGACGGCAGCGGCTTTGAGCTGCTCAAAAAGCTGGGGCACAGGATCGTACCTCCGGTGCCCTCTCTGGTGCAGCTTGTGGCTGCCGAGGGCGTGACAAAGCAGCTTAAAGGGCTGCGCTGTTCCGCGAAAATTTCCATAAAAACCGGAGCCGGGGTTATTGCCGCATCACAGGGTGAGATCCTTTTTACCGATTACGGCGTCTCAGGCATAGCAGCGATGGAGGTCAGCGGCAGTGTTTCGGAGCTTTTTGCCGGGAAACCTGACGCTAAGTGCTCGGCGTGCCTTGACCTTGCCCCGGAGCTTTCAATGGAGGAAATATCGGAGTTTATTATAGGCCGCATAAAAGCCTCGCCGGGGAGCGAGCTGGAGACACTGCTCGTGGGTATACTGCCTAAGGGCGTTGCCCGGTGCGTGTGCAAAAAAGCCGTGGGGTTGCCGCTTAACAGCAGGATAGCGGACTTGAATATGGATGATATCCGTTCTGTCGCGGAGCAGATCAAAAGCTTTGAACTGCCTTTAAAGGGCACAAAGGGCTTTGCTCAGGCTCAGGTGAGCCGTGGCGGAGCAGATGTTACTGAGTTTGACAAAACCACCCTTGAGTCCCTTAAAATAAAGAATTTGTATGCATGCGGAGAGGTGCTGGACGTTGACGGAGGCTGCGGCGGATTTAATCTGCAATGGGCCTGGTCGTCAGGGCGCGCCTGCGCCCGGGCCGCGGCGGAAAAGATAAAAAGCAAGGAATAATTATGCTGAAAATTACCGAACTAAAGATCCCGCTGGAGACGGAACAGGATGAGCTGCTGCTGGCTGCGGCTGCAAAAACTCTGAGATGCCCAAAACGCATTATCCGTTCACTGAGGGTCACAAAGCAGGCCGTTGACAGCCGCAATAAAGATAACATATTTTTCGTTTATAACGTTGAGGCGGATTTGGGCGAGGAGGAAGAGGCTGTTCTCAAAAAATGTTCCTCACCCTGCGTCAGCCGGGCGGCGGAGTTTAAGTACGAGCCGCCGGAGGTCAGGCGCACAAGCGCGTTGAGACCTGTGGTGGTGGGCTTCGGCCCTGCCGGTTTTTTTGCCGCTTTGACCCTTGCAAGGGCAGGGCTCAAGCCCCTTGTTCTTGAACGGGGCAACGACGTGGAGACAAGAACCGCCGATGTCAAAGGCTTCTGGACTACCCGCAGGCTGAACCCGGAGTCAAACGTGCAGTTCGGCGAGGGGGGAGCCGGAACGTTTTCAGACGGTAAGCTCACAACCGGCATCAAGGACAGCCTTTGCCGCAAGGTCTTTCTGGAGCTTGCAGCCCATGGCGCGCCGGAGGAGATACTTTACTCCGCAAAGCCCCACATCGGCACGGATAAATTGGGAAAAGTGGTAAAAAATATCCGGGAGGAGATAATCGCCCTTGGCGGCGAGGTGCTCTTCGGCTGCAGGCTCATTGATATAATAATCGCAAACGGTGTGGTTTACGGTATCTCATACGCGGATGCAAAGGGCTCGGTGACGGAGATGGAGGCGGATACTCTGATCCTTGCCATCGGCCATTCCGCCCGGGATACGGTGGAGATGCTTTACGGCAAAGGAATAAATATGATGCGCAAGCCCTTTTCCGCCGGAGCGAGGATAGAGCACCCAAGGGAGCTTATCGACAGGGCGCAATACGGCAATTTTGCCGGGCACCCTATGCTCAGCGCCGCGGACTATAAATTATCCTGCCATCCGGAGCACGGCAGAGGGGCGTACACTTTTTGTATGTGCCCCGGCGGCACAGTTGTCAGCGCCGCGTCCGAGGAGGGGGGCGTTGTGGTCAACGGCATGAGCGAGTGGGCTCGTGACGGGGAGAATTCAAACTCCGCTTTGCTGGTTGGTATTGAGCCGGAAAATTTTCCCGGCGAGCACGTGCTGTCAGGTATGTATATGCAGCGTGAAATTGAGCAAACTGCATTCAGGCTCGGCGGCGGGGACTACACGGCTCCCGGTCAGCTCGTGGGGGATTTCCTCAACGATACCCCGTCAAAAAAGTTGGGCGCTGTCAGGCCAAGCTGTCCCACAGGGGTCTCCATGGGGGATATCAGGGAGATTCTGCCCAAGGCAGTTACGGATATCATGGCGCAGGCCATAGTCAAAATGGACAGGCAGTTGAAGGGCTTTGCTCTGCATGACGCCGTGCTTACCGCGCCGGAGACCAGAAGCTCCTCCCCGGTGCGCATTCTTCGGGATGAGTTCTATCAGGCGAATATCAGGGGACTTTACCCCTGCGGAGAGGGCGCCGGTTACGCAGGGGGGATCGTTTCCGCCGGAGTTGACGGAATACGCTGCGCCTTTGCCGTAATGACAGACGAAAGATGATTTTCTTTTGGAGTGAAAAGCGTTGGTAAAAATCGTTCTCTACGGAGACAAATCTGATACTTCGATCACATTGCCGCTTTGCCGTTGCCTTGAACGGCAGGGCGGTGTTTTGTATTACGGCGGCGGTTATCTTGCCGAATATTGCTGTACCGCCCCGAAGTTTGCCGTTTTTGAGACGGAGACGCTCAAGGGCTGTGACGGAGACAATACGGTGATAATTTTCAAATCCTCCTTTGAACGGCCGCCGGATATATGCCGTCGGGAAGGGCTTTGCGCTGTGTGCGAGACGGAGAACCGCCGGGCGGCGGACTTTTTATCCGCCCGTGGCGTGGATATTATTACCTGTTCCGCCGGTGACAGGGGCGACCTGACGATCTCCAGCATCGGAGACAGCCGAACTGTTGTGAATGTTTCCCGGTGCGTCACGACCCTCACCGGCAGATGCGTCCTGCCCGGAGAGGTGACGATAAAAACAGCGCCGATATCAAACGCCTACGCTTTGCTGGCAGTCTGCTCGGTGCTGCTTGTGTCGGGAAATATATAACGAAAAAATCCGTCAGGTCTTGTCCGCGCCTGATAATAAAACTGCCGCGCCCTGAAAGCTCAAGGCGCGGCAGTGGTTTGTGTGTATAATTTTAATTTATTCTGAACTCCCGAAGGAAATATTACTTAATACCAGAGCCAGCCGAAGAGGAAGATAATGATAAGCCACTGCCAGAAGGAGTACTTCACCTTGACTATGCAGGAGTCCCTGAAATCGTTGCCGTATTTGTCGGTAAAATTGACAATAACGGTGGTGGAGCCCTTCTTCAAGCCCGTTGCGGTACAGGCTGCGCCGCTTTCGTTGACCGAAACGATGTTCATGTCTGTGGATGAATAACGGCCGATATATTCTCCCGGTCCGGCGTCGATGTTTATCTTGATATCTTTCGATTGCTTATAATTGACCGTAAGGTCTTCTGCGGAGATGGAGTAGATCCTGCCGGGGATCTTTTCGTTGGTGACGGTCACGTCAAACTCTGTGGATTTGTCCTCATAGGTCACGGTTACGGTCTTTTGACCGGTTGTCTTGGAGCTGAAGCCCGCGCAGGTGAAGCCGTTGCTGACGGTTTTTGCGCTGCCGTCCAGATACCTGGCGGTGAGAGTAAGACCCCTTTGAGTGAAGCTCTCGCCCACGTTGTAGATATCCACCATGGGCATAGTGTTGACGGAAACCGATACAAGGGGATCCAGATCCTCTGTAGGCAGCATCCAGACAACGTCCGTGGGATCCTTTGAATTCATGCCTATGTATTTATTTGCCGCCGATTCATATAAACAGTACAGGCTGCCGTCTTTAACGAACAGACCCTCGGACATGGGCAGGTTTTTGTATTCTACAAAATCGGATGAGGAGACGGTAATGACGGAATTGGGGGTAAGAGTCAATCTGCCCACGTACAACTGGCTGTCGGCTCTCGTACCGTAGGAACAGCCCAGGTACAGTATGCCATCCGCGTAAGTTGCGCCCTGTATGGCGTTTACTTCATCGGGATCATCTTTTTCGATGTTTATAGTGTATGTGGGAGAGGAACATTTTTTAAACTCCTCTAAAGATGAAAGCTCAATGCCTACGAGCCTGCTGTTGATATCCTCGGAAATGGGCTGGTAATCATCGGGTTTTTTGTTGTAGAAAAAGTTGCCTGCCCAAAGAACGCCTTCGCTGCAGCTCAGATATGAGACGCTTGCATTTTTGCCCAAAAATTTATTTGTGCTGAGGCTCTTTTTACCCTCTATTTCTATATCGAAAGCGCCGCCGAGCTCAGCTTCCTTTTCTTCGATCAGGGAGAGGGAAACGTAGCTTATGGATTTGCCTGTGGCGATGTATAAATACTCGCCGGAAACAGCTATGCCGCCCACATGATTGACTATGTTCAGCCGATACTCCGCAACGTATTTCCCGCTGTCAAAATCCAGGGCGTAGACCACGCTGTAGCCTTCCTTCGCGCGGTCATAAGCCGAAACAAGAACGCGGTTCTTCGCGGGCCAGTAGGTCATGCCCTGGGGAATCATATTCTCCGCCTTGGTCAAGCCCGGTATGCACATATTCCGAACGTCGCTGATACCGTCCAAGGGTACAGCTTTACCCTCCAGATAATTCTGTATGTAGGTTGAGTTTTTGGCCTTGTCTATATGAGTCTGGCTGTATTGGAAGTTTGTGTAATCGGGTTCGCCCTCTAAAGCGTAAGGACAAACAGCAATACTGAAAAATAATATGAAGCATATTACCAAGGCTATCGACTTTTTCATGTGTACCTCCGTCAACTGAACTATAAGATCAATTTTATTTTATATAGTTTTAAACAGTTTGTCAATTGTTATATAAAGCGTAACGATATTGGGCAGATATTAAAAAGCGGCAAACGGGGAGAAAAAAGCCGCCGCGCCTTGAGCTTTTCAAAGCGCGGCAGCGGTTTTGTGTGATCCGGCTTACTTTTTGAACAGTCCCGCTATCTTTTCAAACACCATTTTGACCAGCTTGATGAGCAGCTTTGCCGGGCTGAGGAGCTTGCCCTGAATGTCGTTTGTGCCCCAGACGCGGTAGGCGGAGTAGCCTTTTTTCGCGCTGCCGCTGACTTTGTAGGTCTGAATGGCGGTGGTGCCGTCATCATTCTTGACGCCGATCACCAGAGTGCCGGCAAGGAGACCGGAGTAGGGGATATCCAGAACAAAGTCGTCCATGGTGTAGTTCTTGACAGGTATGCCGTTGATAATGACGCTGTCAACTTTTGTGAACCTGCCGAGGTCGATGCGCAGGTCTTTTGACTCGTTCTTTTGGGGCAGCTGTTCAAGAATTTGCCTGACGATATAGTCATAACCCTTCTGGCTGGGGTGGGTACTGATAAGGGAGTCCTTCTTGAAATCTCCAAGTACGGACCAATCATTTTCAGCCGCGAGAGTCTCGGTGTTGGTAATGTCCGCGTAAAGCACGCCGTATTTCTTCTGCCATTCCTTATACCGCTTGTTCATATTGTCGGTGATGACGGAGAACAGGGAGCCCAGGGGGAAAAGCAGATCGTCCGTTAATGTGAGCTGATTTACCACGTTGAAGGAGCCCACCATAACTATGGTAGCGTCCGGATTGAGCTCAATGATCTTTTCAAGCAGCTGTGTGTAATGCGTCTCCCAGTAATCGTAGCCGAATTTCATCTCGGTGACAGCGGTTTCCAGCAGAGCCTTTATGGCGTCCGTGCTGCTCAGGTCAAATTTAAGGCCGTCCTTGAGCATACCGCCGTTGCTGACCACGCGATAGGCGCGGTAGAAAATGTCGCACATACCGAGTTGAACGGTGATGAGATCGGTTTTTTTGATGAGATCTATGATGCTGCCGCACCGGCCGTCCTCACCCTCGACGTAAACGTGACCGTTGCGCACGCCGTCAAAAGAGCCCTCGTAGCCGAAATACCGCAGCATATCCTTATAGTAGGCGTAGTTGAGCTTTTCGTCCTTAAAGCCATCGTCAATGCCCATCAGGTCAAGCATCATCGCCACTGTCATGCCGGGGTAGCAGCAGGGCCAGAATGTGGCGTTCTGATCCTCCATATCGTCGGGCATGGCACAGCCCACCGCCTCAGCTATCTGAGTGGGGATGGCGCCCTGCACGTTGCGCATGGGAAAATATTCGTACTGACCGTACTCGTTTTTATCTCTGTCAAGGTAGAAGCCTTCGGCGCCGCAGCCCCGGGAGATGGAATCGCCTATGGCCAGGTAGCCTCCCTCTTTGCCGTACTGGCGGACTGTATACTTCGTGGCGGCAAAGGCCGGAGCGGCGCAGGCAAACAGAAGCAGTACAACAAGGGTGGCGGAGATGAGTTTTTTGAATGAAGTTTTCATGATCGATCCTCCCATTTTTTATTTTGCGATCCTGCTTAAAAAGAAATCCTTTTTCTGTGTCGTGTCCAGTGAATGGACGGGCTTTATCTGTGCGGCTGAGGCGCCTGCGTCAACGCAGCGCTGCGCCCAGGCGGCGTGAGTGCCGGGCTGAAGCTTTTGCACCGTCATCCTGCCGATAAACGATTTTGCTCGCTGGCTTTCATAGCGCTTGTTGCATTTGCCCATAAAGCTTTCCATTTCGTCTATAAAAGCGTCTGTGTCAACGGGGAGCTCACATTCGGTAACAAAGGCGTAGCGGTTGGGCAGGACGCTTTCGTCCTGATAGAACAGCCAGTTGTCAAAACGGATGCCGTGAGCCTTCTCGAACATCTCAACGCAGGTTCGGGCGTCTTCGCCGCTGAACTTTTCACCGGCAAGGTTGAACATCTGCCCCTTGCGTCGCACAAAGGAGATCATGGGGCATCTGTCCCTGAAACCGCGGACTTCGATAACGTCCTTAAGGCGGTAACGGTAGAGCCCGGCAGAGGTGGTGATGAGTATCTCGTATTTTTTGCCGGTCTCAAGCTGGTCAAGGGTGAGCACTGTTCCGCTTTCGTCTTCCTCAGGGATGAACTCAAAGAAGCAACTGTCGGTGAGCAGCTGCATATCGGTGCTCTCAAGCTCCGCAACTGCGGCAACAAGACCCTCTGACGCGCCGTAGATGGAAAAATCGAAGGGTACGCCCTTTGAGAAGGAACGCACATATTCTGCCGCGGACTTAAAAGAGGCGTTGCCGATGCTGCAAATAACGGTCAGGTTCGGCCATATGCGCTTGAACAGAGTTTCGTCAAAGCCCTGCTCAAACTGCCTGCGCAGATATTCGCCCCTCTTTGGCATGGGGCGGATGTGGCGGAGAAGCTCGGCGCGGAGCTCCGGTTTAAGCTCAACGCTTTCGTTTATGGTGCCCTTCGCGATATCCTCCACTATCAGCCGCCAGTTCTTTTGCAGATAGGCTATCTGGCTGACGTTAAGGGAGAAGAATACGGAGAAGATGAATGAAACATCCTCGTCCGCAAGGGCAAAGCGATAGATGTTGTAGACGTAGTCGCCGTCGTGCATATCGAACAGCTTTTTTGTGGGAACGGTGAGTATATAAGGGTAGAACCGCCCGTATTCCCGGGCGCCGATCTCCGCTATATTGCTGCAAGGCAGACCGTTTGGCAGAGTTTCGTTGGTGGCGGGGGAGAGGAACACTCCGCGGCCGGGCTTGGACCGCTTCCCCTGTTTTTTCAGCTCCC